>JALVZP010000034.1 GCA_027037575.1 Desulfobacterales bacterium
CTACTTCCCCCTTACCTCTATCTTTATTATCTCTGAAGCTGGCCCAATAGAGTTTCCCTTTCCTAAGAGCCTTATTCTAAGAAAATATATCCCCTCCTTCTTTACCCATGGAAGTTCTAAGAAGAATTTTCCATCTCTTATAACATTCTTCCTTATCTCCTTTGATCTACCAAGATATATAGGGCATTCTTCACATGGTGGATTTTTAAAGCTATATCTGGAATAATAGATCTTGCACCCTACTATATCAGAAAGGCTATATCCCTTTTTTCTTCCACTTATTTCTGCCTCTATAATCCATATTCCATCTCTCTTTTCTGCCTCAGGGTAGATCAACCTAAATGGAAGCTTATGTCTTGGAACATAGAGTGTAGTCTTTCTTCCACATGATATTGTTAAAAAAATCACAAGAAATAATACTACTCTATTCATCTTCTTCTAAGATCTCCTTTTTTGCCTCCTCTATCATTCTTCTTACATGCTTAGGACCTGTTCCACCATATATCTCTTTCTTTTCCACACTCTTTATAGGATCAAGCCATTCATATACATCCTCCTCAATAAGATCTGAAAATCCCTTAAGCTCATCCAAGGATAGCTCCATAAGCTCCTTTCCTTTTTCTATTGCATAAAGAACAATCCTACCGACAATTTCATGTGAAGTCCTAAATGGAACACCCTTTTTTACAAGATATTCAGCAAGATCTGTTGCAGTAATATATCCTCCTCTTAGTGCATCCTTTATCCTTTCTCTTCTAAATGAGATATTCCTAATAAGCCTTTCCATAATCTCTAAGCAATCCTTTATAGTGTCATATGTATCAAAGAGAGGCTCTTTATCTTCTTGCATATCCTTATTATATGTAAGTGGAAGCCCCTTCATCATTGTAAGAACTGAGATAAGGGATCCATATACACGCCCTGTCTTTCCCCTTATAAGCTCCAACACATCAGGATTCTTTTTCTGTGGCATTATGCTACTTCCTGTAGCAAAGGAGTCTGGAATATCTATAAAGCCAAATTCCTGTGTTGACCAGATTATAAGCTCTTCACTTAATCTGCTTAGATGCATCATAAGCATAGAGGATGCATAGATGAAATCTATTATAAAATCCCTATCACTTACAGCATCCATGCTATTTCTACTTATTTCCTTAAATCCAAGCTCTTCTCTGACCATATCCCTATCTAAATCAAAGCTTGTTCCAGAAAGTGCAGCACTTCCAAGTGGCATAATATCAGTCCTTTTTCTACATTCCCTAAATCTTTCCTTATCCCTTTTTAGCATCTCATAGTATGCCATGAGATGATGTGAAAGAAGAACTGGCTGTGCCCTCTGAAGATGTGTATATCCTGGAATGACAATATCTATGTTTTCTTCTGCCTTTTCAATAAGTGCTAACTGAAGTATCTTTATCTTTTTTAACACATCCTCTATAGCATCCTTTAAGAACATCCTTGTATCTAAGGAGACCTGATCATTTCTACTTCTTGCTGTATGAAGCTTTCTTCCTATATCTCCTATCTTCTCTATAAGCCTATCTTCTACAAGACTATGTATGTCCTCATATCCACCAAATGAGATCTTTCCTTTATCAAGCTCATCCTTTATCTCATTTAATGCATCTATTATCTTTTTTGCCTCATCCTCTCTGATAATTCCCTTTTTTGCAAGCATCCTGCAGTGTGCAATACTTCCTTTTATGTCATATGGATAAAGTCTTTTGTCAAAGTGTATGGATGAATTAAATTTATCTGCTAATGGATCTAATCTTTGCTTAAATCTTCCTCCCCATACCTTCTTTTTCATAAAAATGCCCCTTTTTAAGGATTTGACATACTATAGCATTATGAATTACTTTGTCAAAGATAAGCAATTGTAGGAGAGGCAGTTATGAAAAAGACATTCTTTAAGCTTACTCCTTCCAAGGAGGTATTTGAGATAATAGATAAATTTCCTCAGATAGAAGGATCAGAAAAGGTTGAGATAGAAGATTCTCTTGGAAGAATTCTATCAAAGGACATATATTCTCCTTCTGATATGCCTGGATTTCTTAGGGCAACAATGGATGGATTTGCTGTAAAGGCAAAGGATACATTTGGAGCAAGCCCTACTCTTCCTGCAATCCTAAAAGTAAAGGGTGAAATAAAGATGGGAGAGATTCCAAGTATAAGGATAAATGATGGGGAAGCAGCAAAGATATCTACTGGTGGAATGCTTCCAGAAGGTGCAGATGGAGTAGTTATGATAGAGTATTGTCATTTTATTGATGAGGATACAATAGAGGTAGAAAGGGCAATCTCTCCTTTGGAAAATGTAATGCAGCCAGATGATGATATAAAAAAGGGAGAGATTGTATTAAGAAGAGGAAGAAGGATTAGGCCACAGGATATAGGTGCACTTGCTGGTCTTGGAATAAGAAAGATAGAGGTTTTTAGAAAAGTAAAGGTGGCAATAATATCTACTGGAGATGAGGTAATACCAATAGATAAGGAGCCAAGACCTGGGCAAGTAAGGGATATAAATAGATATACACTCTCATCTCTTTGTAGGGCGGTTGGAGCAGAACCAATATTTCTTGGAATATGTCCTGATAGATTCGATATGCTTAAAAGAACAGTAGAAAAAGGACTTGAAATCTCTGATACTGTATGGATTTCTGGTGGAAGCTCTGTTGGAGTAAGGGATCTTACTTTGAGTGTATTAGATTCTATTTCTGGATTTGAGCTTCTTGTTCATGGAATAGCAATAAGTCCTGGAAAGCCAACAATTATTGGAAAGGTTGGTAAAAAGCCAATAATTGGACTTCCTGGTCAGGTAAGCTCTGCATTTATTGTAGCAGAGGTATTTTTAAGTAGGCTTCTTAGAAGACTATCAGGAGAAGAATTTTTAGATGTAGATACTACAATAGATGCAATAATGAAGAGAAACATTGAGTCTGCTACTGGAAGGGAAGACTATATAAGGGTTAGGCTTATAAAGGAGGGAGAAAAGATATATGCGGATCCAGTAATAGGAAAATCAGGTCTTATTTCTCCTCTTGTTGAGGCAGATGGTCTTGTAAGGATAGATATGAATAAGGAAGGGCTTTATAAGGATGAGAAAGTAAAAGTAATTCCATTTATTTCAAAATGACTTTAAGAGTGAACAACTTACAGGCTTCTGAGCAAAGCTTTCAGCTTTCTTTCAGGTTTTGCCAGATTCTTCAGAAAGCTTGAAAAATCTGTAGTAAGTGCATACAATATGCTCATACCAAATAAGGAGGTATTGCTTATGAGGATAACCGTTACAATGAAGGAAAAGCTTGTAGATGAGGTAAAGAGGCTTGCTGCAAATGAGAAGAGATCTGTCTCATCTCTCATATCAGAGGCTGTTGAATACTACATCAGGGAAAAAAAGAAAAGGGAAGCAGGAGAAGAGCTTTTAAGGCTATCCGGAAATGTACATGTAGATGAGGACGCACTGCTGGAGCTTGAAAGAGGAAGGACAGAAAATGATAGGACTTGACACGGGGTTTTTCATAGAGGTTCTCAGGGGAAACAGAAAGGCGGTTGAGGTGTGGAAAAGGATCCTTGATGGAAAGGAAAACGCCTGCACATCGTGTCTCACGATATTTGAACTTTCAAGGCTTTCATTGAAGGGTGTTATCGGGAAAATAGAGGCAGATATAACCATAAGGGCAATGCTTGCAGCAACAAAAGTGGTGTGGATTGAGTCAGAAAAGCTTTTAAGAAACGCATCAAAAATCTCTCAGGCAGCAGGAATTCCCGCAATTGATAGCCTCATACTTGCATCCCTTCTTGAAGAGGGGGTAAACACAATCTATTCAACTGACTCTCATTTTTCTCTTTACCGGAGAAAGGGATTGGAGGTGATTATTCTTTAGGTTTGTCTTCAGGAAACAGCTTCTCAAACGCCCTTCTCATTACCCTCTCAAATGCAGGGCTTCCACGATTGAGCTTTCTCTCAAATGGAGTAAGGGTTTCATAGCACCTTCTGTATTCCTCGCATGTGGGGGCAGAAAGCATTCTGTAGAAGTGCTCTTCTCTTTTAAGGAGCCAGTCCCTTCTTATCTCTTCTTTGGGCTTTTCAAGTGCATTTTCCCTTTCCTTCCTTGCCTGCTCCATCTGTTCAGCTCTTAGCTGCTCAACTGTCTTAAAGACCTCAGGTTTCGAGTAAAATCCATTTTTCCTGATGACCGTGTAAGCAAAGATTATGTCGGAGTCGAATACAGAATTTTCAACAACTGGTGTAAACAATTTTGATTTATCCGAGAAAAATGATGTTGCATCTGAAAATGGTGTTTATTACTATAACAGTATGTGTAATAGTGATATGTATTTAAAGGCAGAAAATGATTAAATCGTTTTTAGACCAGGAAACAAGAGAAGTTTTTAAAACTGGTAAAAGCAGAGATCTTCCTGCTGGTGTTTGTATGGTAGCGAGAAGAAAATTGTTTCAACTGGATAAAGCTAAGACTCTTGATGATTTAAAAACTCCGCCTGGTAACAGGTTAGAAGCTTTAAAAGGAAACTTAAAGGGATTTTATAGCATAAGAGTTAACAGGCAATACTGGATTATATTCCGTTTTGAGAACGGCAATGCCTATGATGTTGCTATAGTTGATTATCACAAATAGGAGGAAAAGCCATGGTATTAAAGTTAAGCGAGGTGAAAAAAGTAATAAATAGAGGGAAAAGACTCCCACCTGTTGATGTATTGGAGATGGAGCTTCCTCCAGTTCATCCGGGAAAGGTTCTGAGA
>JALVZP010000035.1:0-13770 GCA_027037575.1 Desulfobacterales bacterium
ATTATATGCCTCCCTTAAATACACATAATCTCCTCCTGCCTTTGGGATGGAGGAGGAAAGTTCTGCATAGCAGAGCGCACCTATTATGGAGAATATCCCCCCAAATATCCAGGCAAGGAGGATAAATTGGGGAACAGGAAGTATCTTTGAGATCTCTGATGGGACCCTAAATATCCCTACTCCTAAGGAGACAGCAATAGAGATAGCTATTGAATCCCATAGACTTAATACCTTGCTTAGGGAGGATCTCATAAGATCTTTTATAAATGATGCTTGTTAATTTTGCAAAAAATTTGATTTAATAAAAATATGAGATACATCCCTATAATACTTATCCTCTTTTCTTCCTTTTCTTTTGCATCCTTCTTAGAAGGGCCTTTTATAGGCAATGTAAGGGAGGATTCAGTCGTAATATGGTGGAATTCTGACCCACCAATAGGAGGAAGACTATTCTTAGATGGAAGGATCTTTGAAGACAATAAACCCCCCTTTGAGATACACATAAAGGGTCTTATGCCCTCAACCCTATACAGATACTATGTGGTATTTTCTAATGGAAGGAGATCACCAAAAAAGGGATATTACAGGTTCTATACGGCCTCCAAGAAAGAGGAACCATTTAGATTTGCCGTTTTGGCAGACAGCAGGGGAGGAAGCGTTATGGAGATCATCACACTTTCAATAAGACCTGTAAATGAAGAGATACTAAGTTCCATTCTGAATGACATAAAAAGGAGAGATGTCAGGTTTATATGCTTCTTAGGAGACCTGGTGTATGGATATTGTGATAAGGAGGAGAAGCTAAGAGAGGGACTTAGAGTATGGAAAAGGATCGTATCTCCTATAATGCATGAAGTCCCAGTCTATATAGCAATGGGAAATCATGATACAGTTGTCCACGAAGTAAAAAAAGAAGGGAATGTCTACGTTGTTGATGGGGCAATAAAAAATGGGAAAATCATATACAGTGAAAATATTATCTCTGATGAGTTTGTAAATCCTGAAAATTTTCCAAATAGAGAAGAAGAAAATGCTCCATCATATAGAGAAACTGCCTATTCATTTGATTGGGGAAACTCCCATTTTCTCTTTATGAATACCTCCTATTGGCTGGCTGAGATAAAAGAAGGGAAAGGATGGAA
Organism: Desulfobacterales bacterium; assembly: GCA_027037575.1. Classification (GTDB taxonomy): domain Bacteria; phylum Desulfobacterota; class DSM-4660; order Desulfatiglandales; family JALVZP01; genus JALVZP01. The sequence goes on from JALVZP010000035.1 coordinate 1,143, forward strand.
GATAGAGGAAGGTAATCCAGAAGGAAGGATAATGGACAAGCAAATGGAGTGGATAGAAGAGGATCTAAGAAGTGCAAGAAAGAGAGATATAAAGAACATATTTGTTTTTGGGCATCATCCAATCTTTCCAATAAGTAAGAGACCTGAATATATCTCTGAGAATCTAAGAAAGGATATGATGGAAAGGAGGAAGAGACTATGGGATTTATTCAGGAGATACAAAGTAAAGGCATGCTTTTTTGGCCATGAACATAACTACTCCAGAACATTTATAAATGGGATATGGCAGATAATTACAGGAGGTGCTGGTGCACCTTTAAAGAACGGACCAAGAAAGGATCTTAAATGGAGACCAGAGGTATTTAAAAAAGTGTATCATTACTGCATTGTTACAGTAAAAGGAGACAAGGTTACTTTGGATGTATATGGATTAGAGGGAGGAAGATTTATACTTATTGATCATAAAGATCTATGACAACATTCCTATAGGGATCTATACTTGCCCTTGCAAATGGAGGAACAACAATAGTAGATGAGTATTCCACAATTATTGCTGGCCCATCTATGACATTTCCAGGAAGAAGCTTATTTCTTCTTATAATAGGTGTAGAGTATCTCTTCCCAGAGAATATAACCTCTTCTTCCTTTAAAAATGCATCTTTCATTGGTCTTTCAGATGAAAGCTCTTCTGCCTTTATCTCATGTTTTTCTACGATCCCCTTTGCCCTAAGCCTGAGATTTACTATCTGGACATTGCTGTATGACTTCCTATATCCGTAAGTCCTCTCATGGAGCCTATGAAAGGATTCAATAAAGTCTTTTTCAAATGGGACTATTATCTCGTATGACTGTCCCTCATATCTCATATCCAGGTATCTTTCCAAGATGATCTGTTCCTCTTTAAGACCTTGAAGTTTCATCTCCTCTATTGCCTCTTTTTCAAGGGAAAGAAAATCTTTCTCTATATCCTCAAAGGATATCTGATCCTGACTCTTCATTATGGTAATAGAGTAGTCTTTTATTATATCTGCCATAATCATCCCTATTGCAGACAAAAGACCAGGATTTTCTGGGACAATAACCCTGGGTATGTTTAAAAGCCTTGCGAGATATGCAGCATGCATTGGAGCTGCACCGCCAAAACAGAAAAGGGGAAATTCTCTTGGATCATATCCCCTCTCTATGGAGACCTTTCTTATTGCCCTTTCCATATTTGAGTTTGCAACAGATATAATTCCTTCAGCAAGCTCTTCTGGAGTAATCCCAATCTTTTTTGCCATATCATAAAATGGCTTATTAAGACGCTCTTTGTAGAGCCTCATTCTTCCACCCAAGAAATAGTCTGGAACAAGCCTTCCAAGGTAGAGATTTGCATCAGTAACAGTGATCTGATCACCTTTTCCATAACATATAGGCCCAGGATCTGCCCCAGCACTTTTTGGGCCAACCCTTAATGATCCTCCAGGATCAATCCATGCAATAGATCCCCCACCAGAGCCAACAGTATGTATATCTATCATTGGAATCTTTATTGGAAGACCTGATATTTCAGACTCAGTTGTAATCCCTATTCCTTTATCTAATAAAGATACATCTGTTGAGGTTCCTCCCATATCAAAAGAAATAATCTTTTCATAGCCTGAATTTCTTGCTATCTGAAATGCTCCAACAACTCCGGCTGCTGGCCCAGAAAGTATTGTTCTGACAGGCTCATTTATTGCAATATCAGAAGAGATACTTCCTCCATTTGACTGCATTATTCTGAGTGTATCCTTATCCTCCAAGGAATCCTTTAACCCTTTTATATATTTGCTCATCTTTGGGCCAACATAGGAGTTTATTACAGTTGTTGAACATCTTTCATATTCCCTGAATTCAGAAACTATTCTGTGGGATAAAGAAAAATATATTCCAGTCTCTTTTAGCAGCTCTCCTATCAGAAGCTCATGGGATGGATTTGCAAAAGAGAAGAGAAGGCAGACGGATACTGCTTCAATCCCTCTTTTTTTTATCTTACTTATAACACTTTTTATCTCATCCAGATCAATTGGCTTATATTCTTCTCCTGTAGATAGGACCCTTCCTTCTATTCCAAACCTATTTTGCTTAGACACAAGTGGATCTGGTCTTTTATAGGTCAGGTTATATATCTCTTTCCTGTTTTGCCTTCCTATCTCTATGACATCTTCAAATCCTTTATTGGTTATTATGCCCGTAACTGCTCCATTTCTTTCAAGAATTGTATTTGTTGCAACAGTAGATCCATGAACAATCTGCCTCCCCTCTTTTATCCCTTCTGATACCTTCTTTATCCCATCTAATACCGCCAGGGAGGGATTATGTGGTGTAGAGAGAAGCTTATAAAACTCTAATCTTTCCCCTTTCTTTAGGACAATATCAGTAAATGTTCCTCCTGTATCCACTCCTATAAGTATCATTTTTCCTCAAATTTCTCTTTAAGGTGCTCTTCAACCCTCTTTTGTATATCTTGATCCCCTTCTATATCCTTTAATTTCTCTTTAAGGATATCATGCATGTCCTTCACAAAAGGCTCTTCACTACTCCACTCACTCCATCCATCTACATCAATGTATCCTTTATAAGAGGTAAGATTGTAGGGATCATATATCCTTATTCCCTTCTTTTCATCAAATTCATATTTTACCTTCTCTCCATTAAATTCTTTAAAATCCTCATCTTTTAGCCCCATTTTTCTTAATAACTCTTTGTGCTCTTCTTTTATTGCCATAACCTTCCCTCATGGTCTAAAATTCTATCTCTTCCCATACTACCTTTATGTTCCTAAGCATATTTGCTCCTTCTATTAAAAGCTTTCCTGCAGTAGTAAGTTTATCGCCTTTTACATACATCAATGTCCTTAGCTGTTTAACTGTATTATTGAATACCTCTGGATCAAGTGGGCATTTTTCTTCCGCCTTATTCCAGTCTATACGTCCATTCTGGATACTATCCTGAATAGAAATGAGAAGCCTTAATATATGGGGAGTAACATGATAGACTATTCCTGGAGGAACAACAGACATTGCCCTTTTAAACCTCTCTCCAGGATCTGTTATCTTGTATAGACCTCCAGGAAGAAGATCCACTAATCCATTTGCAACTAATCTTCCAAGTGCCTTTCTGACTTTAGATATATCTTCTCCAGAAAGTCTCTCTATAATCACATTTTCAAATTCACCTTTATTAAAAGACATAGAATCAAGAACCTTCCTCTGCATTGAATCTACCATTGGAAGCCTATCTATATTGCTTGCAAGATATGTAAAGAGCCTTCCAGAATTAGTGGGATACCCATTTCCAATAACTCCCTCCTTTTCTCCAATCTCAATCCAATCATCCCCAGGAGAAAGATTTTCCATCCTTGTAGTTGATATTGCCATAATTGCTTTAGAACTAATGGATGAAAAATTGTATCTTTTTCTATCCTCTAATATCCTCTTCCCAATATCTGTTATATCAAAAACAATCTCATTCCTTATTGCCCTTTCAGATGCTACAAGGCGATAACTTTCTAGAACATGAAGGCTTAAGAGGTGATCTATCTCCTTTTCATACTCTTTCTTTAATTTTTCCTTTATCTGTTTATAAGATGGGTATATATCAGGATCTTTTTGATTTTCCTTCCAAAGCTCATTTATTATATTTAGGCAGAGAAAGTCTTCTTCATCTATCTCTACAGATGGGTTTATTGTAATAGGACCTTCAAATATAAGTTTCGCTGCCAGAGTAAGATGCTTTCCTGCTGGAAGAATATTTTCATCAGAATCTATTGCACCTATCTGCATAAGTTTCTCCTTTTCTTCTTCATTGAGTCTATCAAGTCTAAGAAGATATGAAAGGATCTCATCTGTAAGTGAAAAAGAAAAACCAAGCCCTTTTATTAATCCTGCCCTTATCTGCTGACCCAAGCCAGTAAGAGAATAGCTGTTTCCAAATGGAACAGAAAAAGTAATGAGCCTCATTGCCTCAAGTTGATATATCTCTTCTTTTGTCAGTCTTTCTTCTATTTTTGCAAGCTCTAAGAATGATTTCCTTCCAGGCCCTGGAGGCATCTTCCTTATCTTTTCTGCAAGCCTTGGTGTTATAAATATCTTTGGTCTCGCAATCCTATATGCTTCAAGTATAGAGTCTGAGACAGGAAGAAGCCTTCCATCTTTTGCCATTCCCCTTTTTGTTAACTCTTCATCTATATCCTTATTCTCTTTTACATCTCCCTGGGCAAGCTTTGCTATCTGAAGCATAGAGATTATCTCAGACCCAATTATCTTTGTATTCTCTTTCCATTCATATTCAGATCCTTCATTCCTTACATTCTGAAGACATTCATTCACTGCCTCCCAGATCAGATGACCTGCCTGTGTAAGTTCAAATGCTCCATCTTCTTCTGAAACAATATCTGAAAGCTCTAAATGAAAGAGATATTCTAAATCTTCATCTGTAAGCTCATCTATCACCTTATCCAAAACAGTTCCTTCTCCCCATTTTTCCTTAATCCTCTGAATCAGCTCAAAATGCTTTTCTGTTATTATCATCTCTTAGCCCCCTTATAGTTATTTTTCTTTTATTCTCATCTAAGATCTCAAATTCTACCCATATAGTATCTTCTGGAAGGAGCTCTGGCCATTTATCAGCCCATTCCATAACCGTAATGCCATCCTCATAAAAGTATTCATCTAATCCTGTTAAAAGAAAATCTTCCTTCTCAAGCCTGTATGCATCTATGTGAAAGAGTTTTATCTTTCCCTCATATTCATTAACCAATGTAAAGGAAGGACTTGTAACTATGTCAGGAGAAATACCAAATCCCATAGCAATTCCTTTTGTAAAATATGTCTTTCCACTTCCAAGATCTCCCACAAGAGCAACTATATCTCCTGGCTTTAGAAGCCTGGAAAGACCTTCTCCAATGGAAACAGTCTCTTTTTCTGAACTACTTATAAGTTCTATTTTCTTATCTTTCAAGGATGATAAATGCGACTGCATATTCTCCTTCATCAGAAAGGCTTATCTGGACATTTCTTATCCGATTCTCTTCACATATCTCTTTGCATCTTCCATATAGCCTAAGATCTGGTCTTCCTGTTGGATGATGAAAGACTTCTATATCCTTCCATCTAACTCCTTTTTTCATTCCAAGTCCTATAGCCTTTGAAAATGCCTCTTTTGCTGCAAATCTAAGGGCAAATGCATTTATTGGCCTTGGTCTGCTTTTGCAAAATTTTATCTCTTCCTCAGTATATACCTTTTTTAAGAATCTATCTCCCCATCTATCTATTGCCTTTTTTATCCTTCCAATCCTGACAATATCTACTCCAATCCCGTATATCACTAGAAATCCCTCACCAGTTCTACCATTTCCCTTACTGCCATTTCAAATCCAACATATATTGCCCTTGCAACAATGCTATGACCAATACTGTATTCCTCTATATGTGGAATCTCTCTAAATCTCTTTATGTTCACATAGTTAAGACCATGTCCAGCACTCACTTTAAGGCCCAAGGATGAAGCAAATTCTGCTGACCTTTTTATCTGTAAGAACCTCTCATCTGCCTCCTCCTCTGTCTTTGCCTCTGCATAATGACCTGTATGTATCTCAACTATATCTACTCCACATTCCTTTGCTGCTTTTATCTGTTCAGGATCTGGATCTACAAAAAAGCTCACTTTTATCCCTGCATCCTTCATCCTTTTTACAACCTCTTTGTAATAGTCTAACTTGGCAAGGACATTTAATCCTCCTTCTGTAGTAATTTCCTCTCTCCTTTCAGGAACAAAGGTAACAACATCTGGCTTTACATCTAATGCGATCCTTATTATCTCTTCAACTGCTGCCATCTCCATATTCAGCTTTGTCTTTACTATCTTTCTAAGAAGCCAAAGATCCCTTTCCTTTACATGGCGTCTATCTTCCCTTAGATGACATATTATCCCATCTGCACCAGCTATCTCTGCAATCCCTGCAGCTATTACAGGATCTGGTTCATTTATCCTTCTTGCCTCCCTTACTGTTGCAACATGATCTACATTTACTGCCAAACGAGCCATTATAAAACCTCCTTTGCAATTTTTAATAATCTTTCCTCTTCTTTTTGCATCCTTTCTTCCTCTTCAGGAGATCTCTCATGATCGTATCCCAAAAGATGTAGTATTCCATGTATAACAAGCCTTAAAAGCCTTTCTTCCAGATCTATCCCAGCCTCCTCTGCCTCCCTCTTTGCAGTATCTACAGAAACTATTATGTCTCCTAAGACACGTATTCCCATTTCCTCATCCTCTTTTTCTAAGAGAGGAAAGGCAATTACATTTGTAGGACCTTTTCTATTTAGATATTTTCTATTTAAGTAGGAGATATGCTCATCATCAGTAAAAAGAATACTTATTTCCTTATCTTGACATCCCAAGTCTTTTAAGACTGCCTTTATCTTCTGCCTTAGTCTCCTTTTCTTTATTTCTGGTATCTGCTTCCTGTAGCTTATCTGAAGAGACATTTGCACTCCTCTTTCTCTGATCCTTAGTTGCTGTTTCAGGATATTCTATTCTGTGATGGAATATGCCACTAAGTGTCTTATTAAAGCTCTTTGCTATCTTATTAAGATCTTTCAATGTCAATTCGCATTCATCAAGCTGTCCATCAGCAAATATCTTGTTTATTATAGTCTGGACAGTCCCCTTTATTCGAGCTGGGGTTGGATCTGAAAGGCTTCTGCATGCTGCCTCAACACTGTCTGCAAGCATAACCAATCCAGCTTCTTTTGTCTGTGGTTTTGGGCCTGGATATCTAAAGTCCGCTTCATTTGGTGGATTCTTCCCAGATTTTTCCGCCTGAAGCTTTGCCTTTTCATAAAAATATGAAATTAGGCTTGTTCCATGATGCTGCTGTATTATATCTATTATCTCCTGTCCAAGCTTATACTTTTTTGCAATCTCTACACCATCCTTTACATGAGAAATAAGTATGAGGGCGCTCATGGAAGGGGCAAGTTTGTCATGTTTATTTTCTGTTCCTATCTGATTTTCTATAAAATACAATGGTTTTCTCATTTTTCCTATATCATGATAGTATGCCCCAACCTTTGCAAGAAGGGGATTTGCTCCTATCTCATGTGCAGCGGCCTCTACCATATTACTTACTATTACGCTGTGATGGTATGTTCCTGGTGCCTTTACCATAAGCTCTTGAAGAAGTGGTTGATCAAGACTTGCCAATTCCAGTAGTTTTATATCACTTGTATAACCAAATATGCTTTCTACAACTGGCTGAAGACCTGTAGTAATAATTCCAGAAAATATCCCGCCAACAAATGCGGAAATAGTTGCGATAATTATTTCTATTGAGCTTGTTTGACCAAATATCACTTCTACCGAAACTGCAAGCACAGTACTGAGGGCACCCACTTTAAGACCGGTCTTTATAAATACTATTCTCTTCCTTGGATTCATTACTCCATAAGCGAATAAGGTAGAAGTGGTAAAGAAATAGATAAAATATTCTATATGACCTTTTAATACAACTGCTGCAGTAGCAGCAGATATAAGAGAAAAGCCCATTGCATAGTTTATTCCTAAGAAGATAGAGACAAGTGTTGATCCAGTTGATACAGGTATGGCGAATCTTAGAGCATGAGGGGAAAATGTCTGAAAAAGTTTTGAAAATTCTTCGGATGTAAAATTTAAAAACAATACTGTAATAAACAAAAAAAGAAGCATTAAAGATGTAAATATAAGATCCTTTAGCCTATGAGTTGATCTCCTTACATAATCTAATGAGCCTATAAAGTATGTGCTACTTATCATAGAACATAGAAGTATAAACATGGCAATCAGTTTTCCAATACTTTTTTCTCTTTTTAAGGCTTCATATTCGGCATTTAGCTTTAATAGATCTTCCTCAGTAATTTTCTGGCCTTCCCTTACAATCATTTCTCCCTTTTTTATTTTGAAATAGGAAGGCTTTACCGATTTTTTTGCAATTTCTTTCCTTAGCTCTGTCTCTCTGCTATTAAAGGTAATATTTGGCTGGATAAGCGAATATGCAAGCCTCTTTACAATCCATGCAATTTTTGGATTCTTGGTCTCCTTTAATAATCTAATTTTTTTAAGAATAATAACCTTTGCTTCCTTCATATCATAGAAATCTTTCAGGCTTGTAATCTTTTCCTCATGTCCAGAAATGATATTGTGCACTATTATTCCTTTATGAATCTTCTGGGCAAGTGTCTTTTTATCTGAAAATATGCCTTTCTCTATCAAAGGTTTGATTATATCAATAAGGACATTTTCTATATCCAGGGAAAATTTTTCTGCACAAAGGGCATTAAAGAGTGCTGTATCAGGATTTATATATAAGATTTCAAAGAATCTCTTTTTTATTTCTTCTATATTATTTGGATTCTGAGAAATACTTCTTCTTGCAAAATTGAATGCCTCATGGATCCTTTCTATCAAATGAGATGCTGTTGGATCAAAATCATATACATCCCTAACTGCCATTACTGCCTTCTCTCTCTGCTTCTCTGTAAACTTTATATTCTCTACTAACAGATCAGTAGATGCCTTTATATTCCTATCTGCTATGTCTCCTACATGATATTTTTTCATACGCACAAGCACATTAGGATAAAGGAGAACACTTATTAAAGCGCTTAACAAAAAGATTACTAATATTTCTGCTATCCAGGAGGGATAATCTGAATGGGCTTTTTGTTTATCCTTGGAGGAAAGTTTCATATCCTATTTTTCTCTTTCTTCCATCTTCTTCTCATATGCATCGTATGCTTCTATTATTTCTTGCACAAGAGGATGTCTTACTACATCATCCTTTGAAAAATAGACAAATTCAATACCTTTTATTCCTTTAAGTATTTCAATAGCCCTTTGAAGTCCCGACACCTTTCCTTGGGGAAGGTCTGTCTGAGTAATATCACCTGTGATAACTGCCTTGGAACTAAAGCCAAGTCTTGTAAGAAACATCTTCATTTGTTCATGAGTTGCATTCTGTGCTTCATCAAGTATTACAAATGCATCATTTAGTGTTCTTCCTCTCATAAATGCCAAAGGAGCAACCTCTATTACTCCCTGCTCTAACAGCCTTGATGCAGTTTCAAAATCCAGCATATCGTGTAAGGCATCATAAAGTGGCCTTAGATACGGATTTACTTTCTCATATATATCCCCTGGCAAAAATCCTAATTTTTCCCCTGCCTCAACAGCAGGTCTCGTCAATATAATTCTATCTATTTGCTTCTTTATAAGAAGGGATATTGCCATTGCCATAGCGAGATATGTCTTTCCTGTTCCTGCAGGACCTATTCCAAATACTATATCATATCTCCTTATGCTCTCTATATATCTCTTTTGATTTATAGATTTAGGTGCTATAAGCTTCTTCTTAGAAGAAATAAGGATTTCATCTTTAAACACCTTTTTTAAATCTGTCTCTGGATTATCACTAAGTATCCTGATAGCATACTCTATATCACTTGGATAGACCTGATAGTTGGACCTAATAAGATTTGCAAGCTGAATCAACACATTTTCTGCAAGTTCTATTTCCCATTTATATCCTTGAATAGTGATTACATTTCCTCTTACATTTAAAGATACACCAGTCTTATCTTCTAAAAGCTTAAGGTGAGAATTTTTCTCTCCACAGAGATTCCTGAAGACTTCCTGATCATTTACAGTAAATCTCTTGCTAACTGTTTCTGACTTTGATAGTGTTGCCTTTTTCATCTCCTCCCCTTCTTTTTGTTTTTTTATATTATAAAATCATTTGAAAAATCTTTCTATCTCTTTGTTTACTGTATCTGGCATTTCCAAAAATAAGAGGTGTCCTGCATCCAAAAAAACAGTCTTTGAATTTGGGATATACTCAGAAAGGGATTTTATAAGTGGTTTAGGAACAAGAACATCATAGTTCCCTCCTATAATAAGTGTAGGTGCTTTTATAGAACCAAGATATTCTTTTGAGCAAAAATTAGAAGCAGCTTCAAATTGCCTAAAAAATGCAAATGGATCTTGATAAAATTCCTTCATCATACTTAAAAGCATATCCACTATATCCTTTCTCTTTTCAAAAAAATCCTTGGAAACAGAATATCTTATTCCTTTTAGATATATTTCTTCTACAGAAAGCCCTTTGCTATCAAATATCTCCTTCCAGGTCTCTTCTGTCATTTTTTTATAGTCTTCACACCCATAGTGAGTGCAAATAAGGACAAGTTTTTCTATCCTTTCAGTATGGAATGCTGCAATATCCTGTGCAATAAATCCTCCCATAGATGCTCCAACAATATTTGCTTTTTCTATCCCAATAGCATCCATTACAGAAAGGACATCATTTGCCATATCCCTTATAGTATAGCTTGAGGCAGCCTTATCAGATCTTCCAGAATCTCTATTATCTAAAAATATTGTGAAAAAATTTTTTTTAAAATATTCCCTCTGAAAAAACCAGATCTTTTGAGAATATATCATCCCCCCTATAAAAAGAATGGAAGGAGAATTTGGATCTCCTTCCACTTCATAATATATCTTGGGAGAACTTTTTGTAAAAGGCATGGCTTACTCCTTAATTTTCAATCTTCAGAGATATATTCTTTAGCCCTTTTCCCTTTAATAATTTCAGTCTTTATTTTCTCATTTGCATTTTTAATTGTAGTAAGCGCCTTTTCTATGGAATCTGTCTTGACGCTTATGTTATCTAATATTTGAAAAAGTGTTTTTATAATCTGCTTATATTTTCCAATATCTCCCTCTTCTTTTAAACGAATATATTGATCTTGAAGAAGATGGGCTACTGGAAATACATCTTTATAGCTACAAATAAACACATTACTCTGTCTTCCAATAGACACAAGCTCTGGTGCAATATCTAAAACTGCCTCAGGAACTACCAAGATACAGCTATCTATTGTGTTTGAAAGATTTTGATATTTTTGAACCCTTTTTATCTCCTTTTTCATCTTTTCTAATACTTCCTTTTTATATTCCTCTTGCTTGCCATCCTCTTTATTATATCTTTCCAAGATCCCAGTTACATCTGGCATTTTAGAATCAATGGGAATATATTTCCCATCCCCAAGATCCCAAGCAAACTCGATCTCTCCATTGTCTGTCTTTAAATTACATTTTATTACACCTGCCTTTATAGACTCCTTTAATGCATCCTTTAGTATTACTTCTCCTGTTATCCCCCTCGTCTTTGTCCCGGAAATAGTCTTTATAAACATAGAAATCATATTTTTCATATCCTGTAGCTGTGCATCCCTCCTTTTTTCAATCTCTTCCTTTGATTTGCCTTGTTCAATAAGAAACTGCTCTGTATGTCTCTTTTGTTCTTCAAAGAATCTCTTCGTTTGCTCCATCAAATCTCTTATCCTTTTTTCTTTTTCCTCATCCAGCCTTATTGATCTTTCACTTAATTCCCTAAATAAATTATGAATATTTTCCATAAACTCCCTAAATCTTTTCTCTTTCTCCTCCTCAATCCTTTCTCTTTGTTTCTGAATCTCATTTCTTGCCTTTTCTATTTCTTCAAATCTTGCCTTTATCTCAGCAATCTGGCTTGAAAGGTTGTTTATAGACTGATTCCTTAGCCTTCCTAAAAGGAATCCCATTAAAAAACCCAAAGCAAGTGCTGCTAATACAATAATTATTTCATTCGTCATGGTAATAACACTTTATACAAACTAAATTTGGTAGACAAGCACATTTCTCTTGATTTCATAAAAAAAGTGGGTAAAATATATATGCCATCGGGGCGTAGCGCAGCCTGGAAGCGCACCTGCTTTGGGAGCAGGGTGTCGGGGGTTCAAATCCCTCCGCCCCGATTTTTTATTTTCTATTTTTGTAGCTCCTATAATACCTTAGTACCTTTCTTACAAAATCCCTTGTTTCTGGAAATGGAGGAATTCCTCCATAATATTTTATAGCCTCTGGCCCTGCATTATATGCAGCAATTGCAAGAGAGATATCTTTAAATTCTCTTAAGAGTATACTTAGATATTTAACTCCTCCCATAATATTTTCCTCAGGATCCATTGGATCAGATACATTCATTTCTTTTGCTGTAAGTGGCATAAGCTGCATAAGCCCCTTCGCTCCATCATAGGATACTGCCCTTTTATCAAAGTTGGACTCTGCCTTTATAATCGCCTTTATAAGTGCCGGATCTACAGAAAAAATCCTGGCAGCCTCCTTTATGATGTCACCATATTCCTTTATATATTGAAACGCCTTTTTGTGTAAGCTCCTTAAATATAGCTTATAATGTGAATTAACTGGTATGTTGGTAAAATGCCAAACTCCATTTTTATCCACATAGTAGTAGATATCGGCATATAAGAAGGAAGGAAAGAGAAAAAGAAATATTAAGCCATACCAAGCTTTTCTAATCTTTCCTGACATTCCTTGCACCTTAGTGCATAGGGAAGGGCTTCTAATCTTGCAGGACTAATCCAATCACCACATTCAATACATATTCCATATTGACCATTTTCAATCCTTTCTATAGCCGCATCTATCTGTTCTATCTCCTTCGCCTTCATCTCTGCCAAGGCAAGTATTGTGCTCTCTTGAAGCTCAGCACTTGCAATATCCCCAT
>JALVZP010000035.1:13780-14879 GCA_027037575.1 Desulfobacterales bacterium
CTTCTCTTATAGTCTCTATAAGCTCTTTGTATTCTTCCTTTGCCTCCTTTTCTAATATATCTGCTATCTCATTCAAAAGCTGCCTTTTCCTTTCTAAGAGCCTGTTTTTTATCTGTTCCAGCTCCTCTTTTGTAAGTGGTCTCTTCTCATGAGCATCCTTAAATCCCTCCATCTTTTCTACCTCCTTTCTTGGACCAAGATTCAAAGAGTGCTCTTATCTCTTCCTCTTCCAGCTTCTCCTTTTTGAGAAGAAGCTCAGCTCCCTCCTTTAACAGCCCCATCTTCTCTATAAGTATGTTCTTTGCCCTTTCATACTGCCTATTTATTATCTCCCTCACTTCAGAATCAATTAGCTGTGCTGTTGCCTCACTGTATTCAGGCCTCGTCTCTATACCTGTTTCTAAAAATAATGCCTTTTTTTGAGAAGAAAAGTATACCTTCCCTACCTTTTCGCTCATCCCATACTCAGTAACCATGCTTCTTGCTATATCCGTTGCCCTTGCAAGGTCATTGTGTGCACCTGTAGAGACATCTCCAAACACAAGCTCTTCTGCCGCCCTTCCTCCAAGAAATGTTGCAATCCTATTTTCAAGTTCTGTCTTTGAAAGGAGGAATCTGTCCTCTGTTGGCATCTGCATTGTGTATCCAAGTGCGGCAATCCCTCTTGGAATAATGGATATCTTCCTTATAGGATCTGTCCCAGGAAGGGAAAGTGCAACAATTGCGTGCCCCATCTCATGGTATGCAACTATCTCCCTTTCCCTTTGATTTATAACCCTATTTTTCTTTTCAAGCCCTGCTACGATCCTTTCAATTGCCTCTTCAAACTCTTCCATAGTAACAGCCTTTTTTTTCTTCCTTACTGCAAGGAGTGCTGCCTCATTTACAAGATTTGCAAGATCTGCTCCAACCATGCCAGGTGTCATGCTTGCAATCTTTTCTATATCCACATCCTCTGCGACCTTTATCTTCTTTATGTGGATCTTTAATATCTCTTCCCTTCCTTTTTTGTCAGGTCTATCCACAAGGATCTGTCTGTCAAATCTTCCAGGTCTGAGAAGTGCTGGATCTAATATCTCTGGTCTATTTGTGGCAGCCA
>JALVZP010000036.1 GCA_027037575.1 Desulfobacterales bacterium
TCTCCACTTAGTGCCTTTTTGCCTATCTTTTCATGGTCATATGTCTGAACCCATCCGTACAGCCTGTAGTTTCCACTCATTCCTCTTATTGTGGGGGAGTATGTGATCTGTCCTGCAACAAATGGGTGTCTAAAGAAGTTGCTCCATTTGTCTTTTTGTCTTTCTTCAGGATTTCTTGGATATGATGAGGATTGAATTATTGCTGTGAAGGTAAGGTCTTTAAGTTTTTTTATGCAGCTTGGGTTGTAGTTTACTATTAGTATTGGTCCATATTCATCTTCGCTATCAAGCATTGGGTTGTTTACAAATGGCTTTCCTACAAATTGGCTGTGTTCATCATTTGCAAATTCGTTTGCATCAAGAACTACAAATGGCTCTGTCTTTCCAAATGTGATGGATAGTGTGTCATTAAATAAGCTCTGTGTGTAGTATGCCTCAAGGACATCTATTTCGCTATCGTCTGGGTTGTCGTCATTTAGTGTGTTCAGGTCTGCAAATAGTGCTCCTGCTTCTTCCAAGTATTCATCTGCTCCATTTCCTTCTGCTGCATGTATCCTCATGTATATTTCTCCTTTTTTTGCTGGTTTCCAGCTAAGTTCTATGTCTGCGTTGTATCCTGCTCCATCTGGGTTTGAAAAGTGGTTCCAGTTTCTATCTATCTCTATATCGCTGCTACTTGCTGCCTGATAGTATGTTATTACTTCTCCATGTATGGATAGGGTTCCAAATCTCTTTTTTATGTTTTCTATTGTCTTCTTTACCTCCTTTACTTCCTGTATCTCTTTTCTCATCTCTTCTTCTTTCTTTTCCTTTTTTTCTATCTTTTCTTCGAGCTGCTCTACTCTCTTCCTTAAAAGTTCTATCTGTTTGTAAAGTGCTTTTATCTCTTCTTTTTCGTCTGCATATAAAGGAGTTTGCATTATAAGTGCTACACAAAGGATGGCCAAAAGAAGTAATTTTAGTTTTTTCATGGCAAAACCTCCTTTTTCCAAAAAATAAAGGCCAAGAAGGCCTTTTTAGCTTCATGCTTTTTTAGACCTTCCTGGCCTTATTTTCAGGAACATAAATATCAAATAATACTTGGGATGTCAACTGGCTGTCCGGATCAAAAATCAGCTAAGCCCAGAGATATCTCTGCCTGGGTTTGAATATCCTTTTTTCATTGACAATCTCAAATATATGTGTATTCTCTAATATAGAGATTGGGCACGTAGCTCAGGGGGAGAGCGCTACCCTGACACGGTAGAGGTCCCGAGTTCAAATCTCGGCGTGCCCATTTTTTATTATGGAAACTTCCTCAGTGCCCCTAACCTTTTTAAAGCAAAAATTACCTCACAAACAGGAAGTCCTACTACATTTGTATATGATCCATTAATGCTTTTTATCATAAAAGAGCCGATTCCTTGAACAGCATAGGCTCCTGCCTTATCAAAAGGCTCCCCTGTTTCAAGATATGCATCAATCTCTTCTTCAGATAGTTCCCTGATCCTTACCCTTGATTCTACTGCCTCTATATAGGATAAATCTCCTCCTGGATCAATTATGCAAAATCCTGTAATAACTGTATGTTCCCTTCCACTGAGAAATTTAAGCATATGCTTTGCGTCATCATAGTCCTTTGGCTTTCCAAACAGCCTCCCATCAACTATGACAATAGTGTCTGCACCAAGTATCCACCCATCCTTTAACCTATCATATACCTCCATTGCCTTTTCTTTTGCCATACTCATTGCAAATTCTCTAAAATCCTCAGTCCCATCAAATTTTTCATCTACTCTACTTGGAATAACCTTAAATGGAATCCTCAGGTTTAAAAGAAGCTCCCTTCTTCTTGGAGAAGAAGATGCAAGTATTAAAGGATATTCCTTTGAAATACTTTTAAATTTAAATCTCATCTATGTTAAATAGCCTTTTTGTATTCTCTGTGATCTTCTGAGAAACAATATCAAATTCAATTCCCTTTATAAGAGAGATCTCCTGTGCAACAAATTTTACAAAAGATGGTTCATTCTTCTTCCCCCTTTTCTGATAAGGAGTAAGAAATGGCGAGTCTGTTTCAATAAGAAGATAATCCAAGGCAATATCTGAAACAACTCTTCTTATCTTGGATGCCTTGCTATATGTTACTGTTCCAGGAATAGATATATAAAATCCCATTTCTATGAATCTTTTTGCAAGCTCTGAATCGCCAGAAAAACAGTGAATAACCCCTCTTATTCCATATTTATTTACTGCCTCTTTTAATATTTCATATACCTGATCATGTGCCTCCCTGTCATGGATGATTACAGGAAGATTTAATCTTCCTGTAATATCAAGCTGTTTTTTTAAGACATCTATCTGGATATCTTTAGGAGAATAATTTTTATAAAAATCAAGTCCAATTTCTCCCCATGCAATCACCTTCTTTTCTGATGAAAGGGAAACAAGTCTTTCAAGCTGATCTTCTGTTACTTTCTTTGCATTGTGTGGATGAAATCCTACTGCTGCATATATACCATCATATCTTTTTGCTATTTCAATTGCCTTAATTGAACTTTTTAGATCAATGCCAACAGTGATGATCCCTTTTACTCCTTCCTTTTTTGCCCTTTCTATAATTTCATCCAGATCCTTTTTAAATACATCTAAATGGGCATGGGAATCTATTAGCATCACAAGCTCTCCTCATTCGAAATTTCCTTTAAATATTATACCAAAATAACTTGCTACTTAGGGCTTTAAGGTGGAATTACTCTTCCATAACCCTTTTCTCCAGTCTTTGAATGCGATACAGTATGTCAGCCGTGATCTTCTCTTCCCTCTTTATCCTTTCCATCTCCTGCGAAATGTTTTTCATCTGAAAGACAAGCTGATCTATCCTGTGATTTGTTTCATCAATCCTTCTGTTTGTTTCATCGATTTTTTCAGTAAGCTCACTCCTTACAGATTCTATTTTCTTATCTGTTGCTGTGATCTTTTCAATTAGCTCGCTTCTAATAGCATCTATCCTCCTGCTCTGATCCACAAGGTGTTGATTCATATTGTCAAGCCTTTTGTTTACATCATCGACTCTTTTGTTTACGTCATCAATTCTCTTGTTTGTAAACTCAAGTCTTACCTGGAGATCTTTGATACTTTCCTTGATCTCATTTAGCTCAGGAACAATCATCTCCTTCAGTGCGGAAACTATGGCTTCTCTTATGTCCATAGGTGCCCCTTCTTAACATATGGATTTTACAAACAAAATAATAGCCAATTCTAAAAGTAAAAAAAAGGATTTTCTTTGAACTGGGGGGTTTACATCTTGGAGGCATTAATCATTTATGATAGAATTTGAAAAAAATTATGGAGGGAGGAGTAATGAGTGGGTTCGATATTTTTTGGCTATTTTTTATACTTATAAGTCTTCAGCCCCTATTGAGACAGAGATTTTTAGAAGCAGCAAGGCAGAGGATGATAGAGAAGATAGAGAAGCTGAGAGGATCAAGGGTGATATTACTTGTTCATAGACAGGAGACAATGAGCTTTTTAGGTTTTCCTATAATGAGGTTTATTGATGTAAATGATTCTGAGCAGGTTATAAGGGCAATTCATCTTACTGATGAAGATGTCCCTATAGATATTATCCTTCATACCCCGGGTGGTCTTGTCCTTGCAGCCCTTCAGATTGCAAAGGCATTAAAGAGACATAAGGCAAAAACTACAGCATTTATTCCTCATTATGCAATGAGTGGCGGGACACTTATTGCGCTTGCTGCTGATGAGATTATCATGGACGAGCATGCAGTATTAGGGCCAGTAGATCCACAACTTGGACAACAGCCTGCTGCATCTATTGTAAAGGTAAAAAAGGAAAAACCAATTGATAAGATAAGTGATCAAACACTTATTATGGCAGATATAGCAGAGAAGGCACTTAATCAGATGAAAAATCAGCTAAAGGATCTCCTTTCAGGAAGGTATCCAGAAGATAAGGTTGAAGAATTAGCAGAGATTTTATCTCAAGGAAGATGGACACATGACTATCCTATTACATGTGAAGAAGCAAAAAAACTTGGTCTTCCAGTAAGCACAGATATGCCAGTAGAGATATATCAGCTGATGAACCTATTTCCACAGCCATTAAAGCAACAACCTTCTGTAATATATGAACCAACCCCTCGAAGGTTAGAGGGAGAAAATAAATAGCCTATGCCAAAGCAGAATACTATATTTATATGTGAAAGCTGTGGATATCAGAGTCCAAAATGGATGGGAAGATGTCCTGAATGTGGTGAGTGGAATAGCATTGTTGAAAAGGTATTGGAAAAAGAACAAAAAAGATCAGATCTTTCCCATAGGATCTTTTCTCCAGAGCCAATAGATCAGGTCTCTATTGAAAAAGAATTTAGGATAAAAACAGAAATAGAGGAATTTGATAGGATACTTGGAGGGGGAATAATACCAGGATCTGTCATCCTTATAGGAGGAGATCCCGGTATTGGAAAATCTACACTTATGCTTCAGGTATTGAATATCCTTGCCCAAAAAGGTCTTATCTGCCTTTATCTTTCAGGTGAAGAATCTGCTCAGCAGATAAAGATGAGGGCAGATAGATTGGGTGTGAAATCATCCAGCCTATATGTATCTACAGGAACGAATTTGGAGGATCTATTAGAAATCTTAAGAGAGCTTAAGCCTCAAATACTTGTAGTAGATTCTATCCAGACACTCTATACTGAAAATATTGTATCTGCACCAGGAAGCATTAACCAGATAAGGGAGGTAACATATAGGCTCCAGTTAGTAGCAAAGCAATCTGGGATGACTATCTTCCTTATAGGACATGTTACAAAGGAAGGAGTTATTGCAGGGCCAAAGGTATTGGAGCATCTGGTAGATACAGTCCTCTATTTCGAAGGAGATTCAAATCATATATACAGGATATTAAGGGCTGTTAAGAACAGATATGGTTCCACAAATGAGATTGGCGTTTTTGAGATGAAGGATACAGGCCTTCATGAGATTGATAATCCATCAAAGATATTTCTGGAACAGAGGCCTGAAGGAACATCAGGCTCTGTAGTAGTTCCATGTATGGAAGGGACAAGACCAGTATTTCTTGAGATACAAGCACTTGTAAGTCCTTCCTTCTTGGGTGTTCCAAGAAGGACTACTGTAGGGGTTGACCACAATAAGGTATCTCTCCTCGTTGCAGTTTTGTGGAAAAGGCTTGGGCTTAGGCTTTCAGACCATGATATATTTGTGAATGTGGCAGGTGGAATAAGGGTAGATGAACCAGCAGTAGATCTTGGGATTGTTACTTCCATTATTTCGAGTTTTTTGGATAGGCCAGTATCAAAGGATATTGTAGTATTCGGAGAGGTAGGGCTTGCAGGTGAGGTAAGGGGTGTAAACAAGGCAGAATTAAGGATAAGAGAGGCAGTAAAACTTGGTTTTTCCAGGTGTATAACAGCAAAGATGGGAGTTTCGGATATTTCAAAGGTTCTCCCAATAGAGATAATAACTATTAATTCTGTCCAACAGCTTTATGATCTTTTATTTTAAAAGATGAGATGGAAGCAAATCAGCTATATTATTTAAGGCAAGAAGATCCGTTTGGTATAATAGCTCCTGAGGAATTTGAAAGTCTTGGGATTGATCCTGAAGATATCCCAGTAGGGACTGTCCCTGCACTTAGACATCCTTCTCATATTCCGAGCAGATTTGGCGGGAATGCTTATGGATTTGGACTTGTTGAAGGTTATGATCGCTTAAATAAAAAAGAATTAGAGTTTCTTCTCTCTGTAGATTTAAATAGTGAAAAAGAAATTGAAAAAAATTATAAAAAACTTAATGAAATTTATAAAAAACTGGGGCTTCTTGTCAGATTTTCTAAAAAAGGAAAACCATATTATCTTATCCCTCTCCATTTTATCTCCACATCCCTTACAGACATAAGGATAAAAGTTGATGAAATATCAAAGATTGTAAAGGAGTATACAAAAGATCACATTAAGGAGAGATGCAATATAGGAATTTTTATAAACCCCACAGATCTTGTTTTTCAAGAGATATCATCCATATTTTTGGAACATAATTTTATTCCTGTTTCTACTATAGAAAAATTTAAAGAAGTAAATGAAAAATTAGATCTTTTTGTCTTTATAGGGGATATTTATGAAATTGTAAGGAAGCAAAAAGAGAAGATGAATGAATATGCCAATTATATAATGATAAAGATATACAAGCTATTAAATGAGGAAGGAGAATTCTTTGCTATTTCAAAAAGATATGTTCCGAGAAAATCAAGGTTGATCAAGATAGAATTCAAATCTGAAGAAGAAGAAAAGAATTTTGCGTTGTTTACTCATATATTCAAAACAGAGGCCAAATATAATTTCAATAGAAGACCTATTTATGTAACTGAGCACGATTTTTATAACTATTTAAGTGGAATATATGTTGAGCCTGCTATTTTGAATAAACTCTTAAATGGAAAAGATATATCCCAACTCAGCTTGGATGAAATAAACAGGCTCCCATACCTTGGATATAAGCTGCCAGAGATCTTAAAGAAAGATCAAAAAAAGGCATGGAATAACCTATTTAGTAGATATTTTGAGGATGGAAAACTATACCCAATTACTCCTGAAATATTAAAGAAAGAATGGGAAGAAAAATTTAAGTTGTATGATTATGAGCCTGAATACATGCTTCTTTATCGAGGAAAAAAAAGAAAACTTACTTTTAAACCTGAAGACATAGAGAAAGAGATATTAGAAACAAAGATCTATGGAACTCATCCAAGTATTGCCCCAGACTATAGAAACTCCTTTGAGTATGCCTTAAAAGTTATAGAAGTAATAGAAAAAATAAAAAAGAACAGTAATCACAGTAACATTCCAAAAGTCTTTATGGCTCGTTTAAAGACTCCAATCTATTATAGGGAAAGAAGATATAAAGCTATCAATGCAATTCTCGATCTTATAAGAAAGAAGAATAGGTTAAGGAGAGTAGCTACTTATTTAAACCCCAATTATATAGAAGGCCCTAATACTAACCTTATAGGTAACCTGGATATCTTAGGATTATTTGGTTTTAAAAAGGATCAATTAAGGGAACTTTATCTCATTTTTTTGGGTCATGGTCCTTTAAGGAGGATAGTAGCAGGGAAGATAAATGAATCTTATCTAAAGCCTGTTGTAGATTTTGCAAATAAGTTAGGAGAAATAAAGACTTCTCTTAATTTTTTGAGATACATTAGATTGATGAGCTTTGCAGAGATTGAGGCATCTTCTGGAAGAAGTATTGAAAGAGAGGAATTGGAAGAGCTTTTTAGATTATATGATCTAATGGTCAGGGCAGTGCTAAGTAAAGACATAGATTGGCAGTCCATAGTCTATGAGGGAGCAGAATCCATAGAAGGTCTTAGGAAAAAGGTGATAAAAAAAATTCTGATGATGATGGGATATCACAGATTTTTAAAGAATTGGCAGGATATAAAGGAAAAAGGTGAGAAGGAATTAGAATCATTTGCAGACTACAATCCAGAAAATTTAAAAGACATATATAATATGAGGATTTTGATAGATATAATGAATCAGTTTGAAAACAGGTATCTCAAGTTAGATCCTCTTCAAATAACAACATTTTATAGAAAGACACTGAGATCTGATCTTCATGGAACAGCCCGTATATTTGGAAATATGAATAGCAAGAATGTCTTTTTTCTCCTCTGGATTGCAATAAATGTAGCCCCCTCTGAAACTATTAACTTTAATCCCCTCTTAGAAGATATTCCATATGAAGAGACGAAGATATTTGTTGAGAAGATAGACAAAGAGGCGTCTTATATTAATCCTGATCATCTAAACCCTTTAGAACTTAATAATTTGATAAATCAATTAAATAAGAATGGATTTACTATAGTTGTTGGAACAGGCCTCTATTTAAAGATTGATTCCCTTACAAACTCTCTTTCCATGAGATATATGGATTTAGAAAGCAATATTCAAATGTTAGAAAAATTTTATAGTTCCTTTTCTAAGTCTCCAAGGATCTACAGGATTTCTACTGAAGGTCTTAAAGAGCTGGAAAAGAGATTTTCTGAAACAGAACTTTTTTATCAGGCAAATGAAGAAATAAAATTTTCTTTAAAGAAAAAAGATCTGCCATTAAGGCATAGAAAATGGATAGAACAGGTTATAGATATCAGGAAAAGGCTGAGGAGGGTTTTTCTAAAAAATCTTTTTCAGCCAGATCATTTCTACACAAACTTTGAAGCCTTATATAACTATGCACCATCTATTTTGAATTTTCTCTTTCCGTTTTTTAAGAGCCTTCAAGAGATAGATCTTTCATGGCACATATATATGAAATTTTCTATTCCTCGCTATATCTTAAATACAACAAAGAAGCTCTATGCACTGGTAAAACATAAAAAGGAGGAATTTCAAGACAAGGAGTTTTTACACAGGCTTGCCAAAAAAGAATTTGGCCTTATGGCAACAGGAATAATTGGTGTGAGTGATGATCAGATAGGCAGTCTAATTAAGATGTTAGACCATATCAGGACAAAAAGAGAGGTCCTTTTTAATGCACTTATAAAGGCATTTTTCTTCCAGGAGATAGGAAGAGTTCCATATTTAAGGGAGAAGTACAAAGGTAAATTTAATCCTGCAGATCTTGGGCAGGCCAGTGCTGTTTTTATAAAAGAAGAAAAGATAAAAAAACTCTATTTTATAAGTAATGAGGAAGAGGAATATCTTATATTTTTGGTAAGACATCATAGCACCCTCCATCATATGATTAGAGGTGAATTCTCTTTCTTTGCAATAAGAGAGATATTAGAAAAGAAGGATCATGAACTATTTGATGCATTCTTTATATTTTCCTTTATTATGCTTTCTGCCATAAGAGAAGATTTATTACTGGAAGATCTTGCAGGAAAACTTTTTAGAGTAAAGGAAATATGTGATCGAATAATGGATGGAAATTTTACTCTTCAGGAATATATGAATAAGCTCTTTTCTAAAAAAGGAGCACTTTATTTAGAACTAAGAGAGTATTTAGAAAAGGGTGAGGCGAGGAATGGGGAGGCGAAAAATAAGGATATAATAAAGACGGGAAGGATGATATATGCATTGGAAAGGATATTTAGACTTAGGGGAATAAGATATGTGGAATTTTCAGAGCTTGCCAAAATTCTTATGGACAAGCCAATTCCTCTTATCTACAGACAAAAAGGATTTTTGAGTATTGGATATTCTACTTTTGAAAAGGAAATGTTTGAAGCATACAGGATATATAAGACTTTTCAGGCATTTCCTGAACATATAAGGCACTATATCTTAGAATGGTTAGTAGATGATAAGGTCAGGATATTTGGATATGAAAATGCAACAAATTATATGAACTATGAAAATCAGATAAAGATTCTCCTTCTTTCTTTAATAGCTTCTGAGACATTTGATCTGAATAAAGGCCCTATCTCTATAAACTTCTTAGAAATATGTCAGGTGATAAACAAAAGATATGAGGCAATAAACGATTATCTTAATAAACAGAGCATAGACGATATATGGAAGTTCAGGGATGACCCTTATCTTCTTTTTACAGAAAAGGAAGGCGTTTTCTTTAAAAGAGAAGAGTTTCCGAATGTGCTTACTGTAATTTTTAAAGAAAAACTGAATATCCAAGAAGAGATTTCTGCTATGAAGGATATTAAAAAGGTTGAAGAATTGAGAAAGTATTATAATGAGCTTTTAAAGAAGCTTGAATCTTATCCATTCTATGCTGAAGACTATAAAGAGATGGTAAAGGATGCATTTGAAGAAAGGCTAAAGCAGCTTTTTGAAGAAATTGTATTAAGGGCAAAAAGGAGGATGGAAAGGATAAAGGACTTTTCTCGTTTAAAAATGGTATTAAAAGAAATTTTAGAAAAAGCAGAGTTAGATCAGGTTCCTGCTGAAATAAAGAACAGGATTATGGATGTCTATGAATTGAGGAAAGATGCCTTAAAAAGGAAAAAGATGGAAGAGATAGATAAAAGATTGGAGAATATAAAGGACTTAGCTGAGTTGAATAAATACTGGGAGGAGATTAAGCCCTATTTAAAATCAAATAGGGAATATACCGGGAGAGAATTTGAACTCTTAGTTGCAAAAAAATTTGATTTAAAGGAAAGGGAATTAATGGGAATATATGCAATCTGAAGATATATATGATGTCATAGTTGTTGGTGCAGGGCATGCAGGATGTGAGGCTGCCCTTGCAGCAGCAAGGATGGGACATAAAGTGCTTCTTCTGACCATAAATGTGGACAATATTGCACAGATGAGCTGCAATCCTGCAATCGGAGGTCTTGCAAAGGGTCATTTAGTAAAGGAGATAGATGCCTTAGGTGGAGAAATGGCAAAGAATGCAGATGAGACTGCTATTCAGTTTAGAAGGCTTAACACAAAGAAGGGGCCAGCAGTTCAGGGAACAAGGACACAGAATGATATGTATCTCTATAAGCAGAGGATGAGGAAGGTGCTTGAGTCAGAAGAGAATATACACATAAGACAGGCAATGGTTGATAGGCTTCTTGTAAAGGATAGAAAGGTGTATGGAGTAGAGACAAGCATAGGAGAGAAGTTCTTTTCAAGAACAGTAATTCTTACTACAGGAACATTCCTAAGAGGACTCATCCATATAGGTCTTACCCATTTTCCTGCTGGAAGGATGGGAGATCCTCCATCAAATAAGCTTTCAGAAAATCTCATGGAATTAGGTTTTGAAATAGGAAGATTTAAGACAGGGACAACACCAAGGCTTGATGGAAAGACAATAGAGTATTCAAGCTTGGAAATACAGAAGGGAGATGAAAATCCAAGACCATTCTCCTTTAGCACAAAAGAGATAAAGCTTCCTCAGGTTCCATGCTATATTACCTATACTACTCCAAAGACACATGAGATAATAAGATCTGGTCTTGATAGATCACCACTATATACGGGTGTCATAAAGGCAAGAGGAGTAAGATATTGTCCATCCATAGAAGATAAGGTTGTGAAGTTTCCAGAAAGACCAAGACATCAGATATTCCTTGAACCAGAAGGTCTTGATACAGTTGAGGTATATCCAAATGGTATCTCTACAAGCCTTCCAATAGATATACAGATAAAGATGGTAAGATCTATTCCTGGACTTGAAAAGGCAAGGATAATCAGACCTGGATATGGTATTGAGCATGACTATGTAAATCCTATCCAGCTAAAGCCAAATCTGGAAACAAAGCTCATAGAGAATCTATTCTTTGCAGGACAGATAAATGGAACAACAGGATATGAAGAGGCTGCAGCACAAGGACTTATGGCAGGGATAAATGCAGTCTTAAAAATAAGGGGAGAAGAGCCTCTAATACTTTCAAGATCACAGGCATATATTGGTGTCCTCATTGATGATCTTGTAACAAAGGGAACTGATGAGCCATATAGGATGTTTACTTCAAGGGCAGAATATAGGCTTCTTTTAAGAGAGGATAATGCAGATTTTAGACTGAGGGATATAGGATATAGGCTTGGTCTTGTAGATGAAGAGACATATAGGGATTTTTGTGAAAAAAGAAGGAAGGTAGAAAGTCTTTTAAAGAGGCTAAATGAGTTTAAGATCAGGCCAGAGCCATCTGTTCAGGATAGATTAAGGGAGCTTGGAACAACACCAATAAAGAATGTTGTATCCCTTGCACAGCTTTTAAAAAGAAGTGAAATCTCTATAAAGGATCTGGTAGTATTTGATGAAGAACTAAAGAATATAGAGGATCAGGTAGCAGAGGAAGTGGAAACGAGGATAAAGTATGAGGGATATATAAAGAGGCAGGAAAGGCAAGTGGAGCAGCTAAAGAAGATAGAAGAGATTAAGATACCAGAAGATATAGACTACAGCAAAGTTCATGGGCTTACAAAGGAGGCAGTAGAGAAGCTCTCCAGGATAAGACCACTTACACTTGGACAGGTATCCAGGATTCCTGGCATCACTCCTGCCTCCATTGTGGCACTTCAGATATATTTAAAGAAGGAGGGAATAAGATGAAAAGGTTAGCTGCCATTTTTTTTGCTCTTTTTATGGTCTTCATCTCTTCTATCTCTTTTGCACAGGAAAGATGTAAGGGATTCCATTCCTTCTTTTGTAGTAGCCTCCACTTTACTGGAAATGGAATGCGATACTGGTATGAACATGAAAATGGATTTATGAAGGTTACAGGAATTCCATATGATAGGCTTGGATGTAAGCATTGTCATGCAAAAAGCTGTGATACATGTCATGCCATTCAGAAAGATGGAATAAGCTATTTTTCTGCCTTAAAGGCAAGGGATATGAATACTTGCTTTAAATGCCATCCAAGAGAGGCTGTAGTAATTAAGAAAGGTAAAAAGGGAGTCCATTTTGCAGCAGGGATGGAATGTATGGACTGCCATACTTCAAGGGATATCCATGGAACAGGGATTCTATATAAATCTATGAGAGATAGTGGTGTTGTATTGGCAGATTGTATGAAATGCCATAAGGAAGGAGGAGATGCGCCGGCTTATAATAATAAGATAAAGGCACATAGGGTACATAAAGGGAGGCTTGATTGCACGGCATGTCATGTAAGTGCATCTATAACCTGCTATAATTGCCACTTCCAGCGCTTCCTTGAGACAAAGAAAAAGTATTTTATACCAATGAGATCCTTCCTCCTTCTTATAAACTTTAAGGGTAAGGTAGTATCAGGAAATGTTATGAGCTTAGTCTATAAAGGAAAGAAGTTTATTGCATATGTTCCCCATTTTACACACTCAATAATGGCAGAAGGAAGGAAATGCTCTGAATGTCATAGAAACAGTGCAATGAGGCTTATAAAGAAAGGAAAGAAGGTTCCTGTGGTTTCATATAAGGATGGAAGGATTGTGGCATGGAAGGGAGTAGTTCCATGTGTTCCTGACAAATTAGAATGGACATTCTTTGATAAAGAAAAAGGGAAATGGATTCCTATAAAAGATAAGAAAAAAGAGATTATTCAATTTGCAGTATATGGAAGACCACTCACTAAAAAACAGCTCAGGATGCTGATGATTCCATTTGGGAGAAAGAAATAGTTAGCCTTCTGATTCTTCTCCTCTTCCTTTTATAAGGGGTTTTTCTGTCTTCCACGGCCGTGTAGAAATTATATATGCAGCAAAGAGGGTTGCTATAAGCCAATCCCTTCCTATAAGTATAATCGCAAGCCAGGAATAGCCTCCATATGGATGGATTATTTCGCTGTAGAGGTCTCCAACAAGGATAATTCCAAGCATTAATGGAATAAAGAACCTTATTAAATAGTTCCACCACCTTCCTATTTTAATGCTTGATACCCTGTTTATATGTCTTCTAAGCATCTCTATGTCAAAAAGCCATCCAACAAGTATGCATTCCAAGATCCCAACTGTTATAAGACCATAGTTTGTTAAAAAATGATCCAATATGCTTATCCAATGAAGGCCTGCCTGAGAGGTAAATATGATAGAGCCAAGAAATCCCAAGACACAAAGGATGGTAACAACCTTCCTCCTTTCAGATCCAAACTTATCCATTATGGATGCTGTAAATGCCTCTACAATTGATATAGAGGAGGAGATCCCTGCAACAGAAAGACTTAGAAAAAATATTGCACCAAAGAGGTTTCCCATTGGCATAAGGCTTAATGCCTTTGGATAGACCACAAACGCAAGTCCAATACCATGAGTTACTACCTTTGAGATAGGAATATTTTGGGATCTTGCCATAAATCCCAATACTGCAAATACTGCAAATCCTGCAAATACAGCATAACCACTATCCATAAGGGCAGTGATTATAGAATATTTCGTTATGTTTGCCTTTTTCGGGAGATAGCTTGCATATGTGATCATTATTCCAAAACCAATACTTAGGCTAAAGAATACCTGACTAAATGCATCAATCCATACAGATGGTTCTGCAAGCTTTTTAAAATCAGGCCTTAGATATGCAGCTATTCCATAAAATGCCCCTTTTAGCTTTAGAGACCAGAATACGAGTATTGCAGTAAGGATAAATAGCATCGGCATGAATATCTTATTTGCAAACTCTAAACCTGACTGAACTCCCCTGTAAATGATGATCCAGTTTAAAAACCAGACAACAATAAGTCCCATAAGGATTGGAGTCCTTATCTGGCCAATATCTGATGGAGAGCTACTTAGTGCCAAAAATTTTTCAAAAAAGAATTTATCAGGATCTAATCCCCAGGAAAGCTTAAAGGAATAGCAAAAGAAATCAATACACCACGAGATAATAACTGTATAGTAAAGGGATATGCCAAACATAACAAATACGACTGCCCACCATCCAATCCACTCCCATCCTGGTCTTATCTTATGATATGCAAGTGGAGCAGAACCAATCCTTTCATGACCGATTCCATACTCTAAGATAAGAAGTGGTATTCCCACTGTAAGGAGGGCAACTATGTAAGGTATGAGGAATGCACCTCCACCATGTGTATATGCCATGTAGCTAAAACGCCAGATATTTCCAAGACCAACTGCAGATCCAACAGATGCAAGAATAAAGCCTAACTTGCTCTTCCACTGTTCTCTTTTATCCTTAATGACAAACCTCCTCTATTTTTTGCCTGCATATAACTTATAGAAGGCATTTAGGTCAAGCCTTGTTAAGTATCTTCGCGTTATGTTTAATACAGAGGTAGGAGCATCTTCTACAAAGCATTCTGGATCATAGGGGGCAGGAGGATTGGAAATGAGATTTGGATCAAACTCCAACTTAAATCTATTTATCCAGACATGATAGTTTCCAAAGAAGGGAGATTGC
>JALVZP010000037.1 GCA_027037575.1 Desulfobacterales bacterium
TGCAACTCCACATGGATTGTTGTGTTTTACTATGACCACTGCTGGCCTCTTTGTGAGGTATCTGAGGATTATAAGGGCGCTGTCAATGTCAGTAAGATTTATCTTTCCTGGATGCTTTCCAGCCTGTATCATATCCTCTTCTCTTATAGAAGATACAAGACCTCTTCCAGGCCCTATAAATCTGGTATCTCCAAGAATAAGGCTTCCCTCTTTAAGCTCATAAAGGGCAGCCCTTTGATCTGGATTCTCTCCATATCTAAGACCTCTTTCTATAATCTCACCAGTCCCGGGATCCTCTATCTTCCATGTCTTTTTCTTGTATAAGAGCCTTTGATCACCAAACCTTATCTCTATTTCATCAGGAAAGCTTTCAGAAATAATCCTCCTATACATCTTCCTTAGATCTTCATTCATTCCATTCCTCCTTTATAATCCTTATTGCCTCCTCTACCTGATGAGGAAGGGGTTCGCCAGGATCCCCTACAATTCTAACGTTCTCTTGGGTCAAAGGAAGAAGTATTTTTAAAGCATCACTTGTGCTTATAGCAGTTGCCATATTTGGAGTAAGCTCTCCAAACATGGAATAGGGCATAATAATAGATATAGGACCTACTATTATATCCACCTTTTTTGAGGCATAGACAATAGCGCTTTCCCCTGTTCCTCCTTTATTTGCTCCTGATTTCATCATCCTTGAGGTTGCAATAGAATTTGTTCCAAGCGCATACACAGTTATTTCATTTCCCAATTCTTTTCTGATAGCAGATATTATTGCTGCACCTATACCTCCTCCTTGTCCATCAACTACCATTATCTTTGCCTCTTTTTTCATCTGCCTTTCTTGACACTCCTTTCTTATTTCTTTATGGTAAATTCTCACAAGAATTTATAAAAAAGGAATTTATATGACAAGATTAAAAAGATGCAGGATCTGCAAAAAAGAAGGATATATTTACCTGAGGCATGCAAATCTTCCTCTCTGTAAGGAACATTTTATAAGCAGAGTCCACTTTGTTGTTCAGGATACAATAAAAAAATATGAGATGTTTTCTAAAAAAGAAAAAATACTTGTTGCTGTATCAGGTGGAAAGGATTCATTGGCACTCTGGCATATACTTAAAGAACTTGGATATGATACAGAGGGGTTTCATATAGATTTGGGGCTTGGAGAATTTTCTAATGTCTCAAAACAGATATCAGAGAATTTTGCAGAAAAACATGGAATCAAGCTGAATATCTTTTCCTTAGAAAAAGAACTTGGAAGCTCAATGGAGAATATTATAGAAAAAAGCTATGAAAAACCGTGTTCTCTTTGCGGGACAGTAAAAAGACATCTGATGAATAAGATTGCATATGAAATGGGTCATAAGGTCATTGCAACTGGACACAATCTGGATGATGAAGCCTCAAGGCTTCTTGGAAATATCCTGAGCTGGCAAGAAGAGTATCTATATCGTCAATATCCTGTGCTTCCAGAGGAAGAAGTTTTAGTAAGAAAAGTGAAACCCCTGGTATTTTTAAGTAGAAAAGAACTCCTTATGTATTGCAAGGCAAATGAGATAGAATATGCTGATATGTCATGCCCTTACTCAAAGGGAGCAAGATCTCTTGTACTTTTAGATGTAATAGAAAAGATTGAAGAAAGATATCCTGCTACAAAGATAAGATTTGTAAGGGGATTTTATAAGTTAAGAGAACGCTTTAAGCCATCTCAATATGTGGAACTTCATAAATGTCCAGGTTGTGGTATTCCAACTGCCTCAGAAAAAGAGCTTTGTAGATTCTGTAGGATAAAAGAGAGGGTAAAAAGAGATGTCCTTGCCAGTTAATTATGGTGAAGCTGTTTTACTATTAGATGAAGAAAGAAAAAAGAGCTTCCTTTTTGTTCTGAGAGAAGGAGGAGAAATAGGGACTCATAAAGGGAGGCTCCTTCATAAGGATATAGTAGGTAAGAAAGAGGGAAGTCTTGTTCTTTCCAGCACAGGAGCAAGATTCAGGATATTCAGGCCATCTATAGTAGATAAGATGATGAAAGTTCAGAGGAAGACACAAATTGTATATCCAAAGGATGCTTCATGGCTTATCTTGGCTCTTGATATAAGACCAGGCATGAGGATAATAGAGATCGGAACAGGCTCAGGTGCATTTACCATGCTTCTTGCACAATTAGTAGGAAAGGAAGGCAGGATTTATACATTTGACAGAAGAGAAGATTTCTTAGAGAATGCAAGGCAAAATATAAGGAGAGCTGGTCTTGAAGATAGGGTAGTATTTTCGCTACTTAATGCAGGAGATCTTTTTCCAGTAAACAATGTAGATGCTGTCTTCTTAGATCTTCCTGAACCATGGCTTGCTATTTCACCTTCCTGGGATGCACTTCTTCCCGGAAGGCCGCTTGCGACCATTGTTCCAACAGCAGAGCAGTTAAAAAGGACTGTAGAGTCATTAATAGAAAATGGCTTTTTGGTAATGGATGTGGTTGAGATACTAGAGAGGAGGATTCTGGTAAGGAAAAAGGAAGGGGTAAGACCATTTGAAAAGATGGTGGGATTTACTGGGTATCTTATTTCATCCAGGAAGATAATTGAGGAATAGCGTTGACACAGAGTCTCTTTATTTTATATAGATTGAATAATCAAATAAGGAGGTCTGTAAGCGATGAATAAAAGGCTCCTTTTCTTTATCTTTTTAGTGGCCATTTTTATGAATATATCTTTTTTATATGCTGCTTCTGAAGAGACAACTTTTTTAGAAGAAGAAATTGGCCCTCCTGAGAAAGTAATAGTAAACGATCCTCTTGAACCTTATAACCGTGCTATTACTGCCTTTAATGATAGAGCTTATTTTTATGCATTAAAGCCTACAGCAAAAGGATATGCAAAGATTGTCCCTGAGGTAATAAGGCGTAGCATTGATAGATGCTTTAATAATATTGGATTCCCAATCCGTTTTGTAAACAATATATTACAGTTAAAATTTAAAGGAGCGGGGGTAGAACTTGCGAGGTTTGTTATAAATAGCACTATTGGGATTGCTGGATTTACAGATCCTGCAAGGAAATGGTTCCATTTAGAGCCAAGAAATGAAGACTTTGGCCAGACATTGGGATACTATCATATGGGGAGTGTATTTTATATAGTCTGGCCCTTTATTGGCCCTTCCAATCTGAGGGATACTATTGGAAAGGCAGCAGATATCTTTACACAGCCTGCAACATATCTTCTGGATTGGTGGATCTTGCTTGCAGCACGTGCATTTCAAAAGATAAACTATACTTCCCTTCACATTGGAGAATATGAAAGCATGAAGAAAGCTGCTGTAGATTACTATATCTTTATAAGGGATGCTTATGAACAAATGAGAATAAAAGAAATAAAGGAGTAGGGCTATGAAAAGATTGGGATTATTGTGCATTTTGCTTGTATTTGTTTTTGGTATTGCGGGATTTAGCTTTGCTGATGAAAAGAGCTATGTAGAAAATCTAATAAAATCAAAGACAGATCAGATACTTGCTGTAATAAGGAATAAAAATCTAAGTGAAAAAGAAAAGAAACAGAAGATATTTGATATAGCAAAACCACTTTTTGACTTTGATACTATGTCAAAACTTACCCTGGGAAGGAAATATTGGTCCCAGCTTACTCCCTCTGAACAGAAAAGATTTGTTGATCTCTTTGTAAAGAGGCTGAGAATGGTCTATCTGGATAGGGTGGATATATATGGAAATGAGCAAATAGAATATAAGCCTGCCATCCAGAAGAATAAGAGGATAATATATGTTCCCTCAGTAGTGCTGGCAAAGGATCAAAAATTTTCTGTAGTATATAAGTTCTGGAAATCTCCCAAGGGATGGAAGATATATGATGTGGAAATAGAAGGTGTAAGCATAGTAAGGACATATAGATCTCAGTTCATAAGCATTATACAGAAAAAGGGAATCAAAGGCCTATTTAAAAAATTAGAAAAGCTCACTCAAGGATAAATGGAAAAGAGAAGACTATTTTTAAGAGGGATTGACCTCTTTGATAAACTCATACTTGGTCATCCCCTTATAACCATAATCTGTTTTCTATGCATGATCGCCTTTTTTGCCTATCATGCAAAAGACTTCAAGATTGATGCCTCTGCAGAGACCCTCCTGAATGAGAATGATAAAGATCTCCTATACTGGAGAAAGATATGCAGAAGATATGGAGTAAAAGATTTTATTGTTATTACTTACAAGCCTTATAAAATAGATCTCTTTTCAAAGCAGGCACTTTCAGATATTTCTCAAATCAGCAAAGAGGTAAAATCCCATATAAAGAGTATAGAAAATGTAGTTTCCATTCTGAATGTTCCCCTTATAGAAACAGCAGTAAAGATGAAAATGAATATTATAAGCAATATGCCTACTCTTAAATCTCCAAATATCGATATAAGGCTGGCAAAGGAGGAATTTAAGACAAGTCCTCTTTATAAAAATCTCTTGGTCAGTCCCGATCTGGATGCTACGGCAATACAGGTAATATTTAAAAGTAATAAACTGTATGATGATCTTATAGCAAAAAGGGATGAGCTTATAGAAAAAAAGTATTCTGTTGGTTTAAATAAAGAAGAAGAAAAGGAATATAAAATTTTGTCTAAAAAGATCAGAAAATTAGTTGATCAGATAAGGGATCAGAGACATAAGGAAATAGAAGAAATTCGATCTATT
>JALVZP010000038.1 GCA_027037575.1 Desulfobacterales bacterium
ATACCTATCCCTGAATGCCTTTACTTGTGGATCCCACATGAGAAGATTTGTTCCTAAGGAATGACTGAACATCAATACATTCCCTTCTTCCCTTCCATAGATCTCATAATTTATATGGATTCCATCTACCTTTATCCTTGGCATCTTCTACCTCCTATCCTATTTTTAATACCTTTGCTCCTCTTATCTTTCTCTCCTTTAGTTCCAAAAGTGCAATATTTGCATCTTCTAAGGGAAATTCTTGAATTTCAGGCTTTATAGGGATCTGAGATGCAAGCTCTAAGAATTCCTCTATATCCTTTCTTGTAACATTTGCCACACTCTTAATCTCTTTCTCCATCCATAGATGAGTTGGATAATCTATCTTTAAAAGATAATCCTTATCCACATCCTCCTTTCTTATTGCATTTATTACAAGCCTTCCTCCTGGTTTAAGATTTTTAAGTGCTTCTACTGGTGGCTTCCAAACAGGAGTTGTATCTATTATTGCATTTAAGGGTTCTGGAGATGTATCCTCTGTATCTCCTGCCCAAACTGCACCAAGCTCTTTTGCAAACTCCCTTTCCCTTTCACTTCTTGCAAATATAAACACCTTTGTATTTGGAAACCTGTATTTGACCATCTTTAAGACAAGATGTCCTGATGCACCAAATCCTGTAAGTCCAAGATTCTGACCATCTTTTAGTCCTGTAAGCTTTAAGGAACGGTATCCTATTGCTCCTGCACAAAAAAGAGGAGCTGCTTCTGTGTCTGAGAATACATCTGGAATCTTACATGCAAAATCTTCATGAACAACCATATACTCTGCATATCCTCCATCTGCATCCCTTCCTGTTGCCTTAAATTGAGGGCATAGATTCTCATTTCCCTTCTTGCAATACTCACACTTCCCACATGCCCAATATATCCATCCAACCCCTACCCTTTCTCCTTCCTTAAATCTACTTGCTCCTTTACCAAGCTTTTCTACTTTCCCTACTACCTGATGCCCCAAGATAACAGGAAAGCGAGGTGGAGGAGTCCTTCCCTCTATCTCATCCAGTTCTGTATGGCATACTCCACATGCAGAAACCTTTATCAGGATCTCTTTTTCCTTTGGCTCTGGTATGGGAAGATCTTCCATAACAAGGGGTTTCCTGTTTTCCCTTAAGTCTACAATTCCCTTTAAGACCATTGCCTTCATCTTTTCATCTCCATCCTTTATTTTTGCTCCTTCTTTGACTATAATCCTAAATACATCATATTGATTGAAAAATCAAAATGGAATAGGAGATGGCTTATGTTTGAATTTGGGAGGATGAAGAGACTTCCGCCTTATGTATTTGCTGTTGTAAATCAGCTCAAGACAGAGCTCAGAAGGAAGGGAGAAGACATAATTGATCTTGGAATGGGAAATCCTGACATCCCCACACCAAAGCACATTGTGGATAAGCTGATAGAGGCAGCACAAAAGCCACACAATCATAGATACTCCTCTTCTATGGGGATAAGAAAATTGAGGGAAGCAATATGCAATTGGTATAAGAGAAGATATGATGTAGATCTTGATCCAGAAGAAGAGGCAGTAGTAACTATCGGAGCAAAGGAAGGACTCTCACATCTCGTCTTGGCAATTGTTGAGCCAGGAGATGTAGTATTTGTTCCAAACCCCACATATCCTATCCATCCATATTCTGTAATCATTGCAGGAGGT
This sequence comes from Desulfobacterales bacterium, assembly GCA_027037575.1. Classification (GTDB taxonomy): domain Bacteria; phylum Desulfobacterota; class DSM-4660; order Desulfatiglandales; family JALVZP01; genus JALVZP01. Next base: position 1,694 of record JALVZP010000038.1, read on the forward strand.
GATGTAAGAAGCATTCCTATAGGACCTGATAGGGACTTATTTGAGGATCTCTTGCAGGCAACAAGACAAACATGGCCTCGACCAAAGGCACTAATTATCTCATATCCCCATAACCCTACAACAGCAGTTGTTGACCTGGAATTCTTTAAAAAAATAGTAAGCTTCTGCAAAGAAAATAACATAATTGTCCTGCATGACTTTGCATATGCAGATATAGCATTTGATGGATATACTCCTCCAAGCTTTCTTCAGGTGCCTGGAGCAAAGGATATAGGAGTAGAATTTTTTAGCATGTCCAAGAGCTATTCCATGCCTGGTTGGAGAGTAGGATTCTGTGTTGGAAATAAGAAACTTATAGAGACATTAAAGAAGATAAAAAGCTATCTTGACTACGGTGTGTTTCAGCCTATCCAGATTGCATCCATTATTGCACTGAATGGGCCTGATGATTGTGTAAAGAAGATTGTAGAAACATACAGAGAAAGAAGGGATGCATTGGTAGATGGTCTAAACAGGTTAGGATGGAGGATAGAGAAGCCAAAGGCAACCATGTTTGTATGGGCAAAGATTCCACCAAGGTTTAGGGAAATGGGATCTTTAAAGTTTTCAGAGCTTCTTTTGAGAGAGGCAAAAGTTGCAGTATCTCCTGGAATAGGGTTTGGCCATTATGGAGATGAATATGTCAGATTTGCATTAGTAGAGAATCCTCACAGGATAAAGCAGGCCATTCGTGGCATAAGGCGTATGTTTTACAAGTATTACTGAGGAGTAGAAGATGCCTGTAAATGTAGGAATAATAGGATTTGGGACTGTTGGCTCAGGAACAGCAGAAGTCCTTATAAAGAATAAAGAGCTTATATCTAAGAAGATTGGAGATGAGATCATAATAAAAAAGATTGCAGACCTGGATATAGAGACAGACAGGGGTGTTCCTATTGACAAGAACATACTTACTAAGGATGCAAATGAAATAATAGATGATCCAGACATAAAGATAGTTGTAGAACTTATAGGAGGGACAACAAAGGCAAAGGAATTTATCTTGGCTGCAATGGAAAAGGGAAAACATGTGGTAACTGCAAATAAGGCACTCCTTGCAGAATACGGGAAGGAGATATATGAGGCGGCGAAAAAATATGGTGTGGGAATCGGATTTGAGGCAGCTGTTGCAGGAGGAATACCAATTATTGGTGCACTAAAAGAGGGACTTTCAGCAAATAGGATACACACTGTATTTGGAATCCTGAATGGGACATCCAATTATATACTTACAAAGATGAAGGAAAAGGGTCTTCCTTATAAGGATGTAGTAGATGAGGCGGTTCGCTTAGGAATTGCAGAGGATCCTCCAACCTTAGATGTAGATGGAACAGATGCGGCACATAAGCTTGCTATTATAGTTTCTCTTATATCTGGTTATCCCATAGACTACAAAGAGATATACAAAGAAGGAATAACCCATATTACACCAGATGATATTAGGTTTGCAGATGAATTTGGATATGTAATAAAGCTCCTTGCAATAGCAAAACAAAAGGAGGATCACATAGAGGCAAGGGTTCATCCTACTATGATACCCAAGGAAAACATGCTTGCAAATGTAAATGAGGTGTTCAATGCCATATATGTAGAAGGAGATTTTGTTGGACCTAATCTCTACTATGGTCTTGGAGCAGGAAGAAGACCAACTGGAAGCGCAGTTGCAGCAGATATCATAAATCTTGCAAGGCACATAATAAATGGAGAAAAGGGGGTAATACCTCCTCTTGGATTCAGTAAAGAAGAAAAAAGTTCTTTGGCCATACAGCCAATAGAAGAGCTTAAAAGCAGGTATTATTTTAGGGTCTCTGCAGTTGACAGGCCAGGTGTGCTTTCTCTTATTTCAGGAATACTTGGGAAATATAAGATAAGCATAGAGTCAGTAATTCAGAAGGGAAGGAAAAAAAGGGAAGATGACTCTGTTCCAATTGTCATGCTTACACATGAGGCATTGGAAAAGGATGTAAGGAAGGCTATATCAGAGATAGATATGCTTGATGTAGTAAAGGATAAGACTGTTGTGATAAGGGTGATAAATGAATAGGAGATATGTCGTTGTAGTTGGAGATGGGATGGCAGACTATCCCATTCTTCAGCTTGGAAATAAGACTCCCTTAGAAGTAGCAAATACCCCAAACATGGATATTATCTCTTCTACTGGAAGGATAGGAAGATTCGTATCTATCCCAGATGGGATGGATCCTGGAAGTGATATAGCAAACATGTCTATCTTGGGCTATGATCCAAAGATCTATCATACAGGAAGGGCTCCAATTGAAGCAGCAAGTATGGGAGTAGAGCTTGGGGAAGATGAGGTTGCCTTCAGAATGAATCTTGTATGCTTAGAATTTAAGAACAAAGAAGTAATAATGAAAAGCCATAGTGCAGGTGAGATAAGCACACAAGAAGCAAAAGAGCTTGTAAAATTCTTATCAGAGAATATGCCGTTTCCAGATGGAATAAGGATATATCCAGGAGTTGCATACAGGCACATACTTGTATGGAAAAATGGGCCATCTTCTAATACCCTTCCACCACATGATTATCTGGGAAAAGACATTTCCGATTATCTCTCAAAGGATGATCCTGTAGTATCTCTTATTAAGATGTCTTGGGAATACCTGAAAGATCATCCAATAAACAGGGAGAGAAGAAGGAGAGGACTCTATGAAGCAAACTCCATATGGCTTTGGGGTCAAGGAAAGAGGATGGAACTTCCATCTTTTAAAGAAAAGTATGGGATCTCAGGAGGGATTATATCTGCAGTAGATCTCATAAAAGGGCTTGGGATACTCTTGGGGCTTAAACCAATTTATGTGGAAGGAGCCACAGGATACTTAGATACAAACTATAGAGGAAAGGCAGAAAAGGCAATAGAATTTTTGAAGGAGAAGGAGTTTGTCCTTATTCATGTTGAAGCGCCTGATGAGGCAGGTCATAATGCAGACATAGAAGGAA
>JALVZP010000039.1 GCA_027037575.1 Desulfobacterales bacterium
CAGGTGTAGAGATAAGGGGATGTGATAGAACGAGGAGGATCTTCCCTGATGCAAAGCCTGCAAAGGAGGAGGAGGATTGGGAGGCAGAGTTTTTGGATCTCATACTTGCAGTCAGGGTTATAAATAATATGGATGAGGCACTTGATCATATAGAAAGGTATGGATCAAACCATACAGAGGCAATTGTTACTGAAAACTACAGCAACGCACAGAGATTCCTTGAAGAGGTAGATTCCTCTGTTGTTCTTGTAAACGCAAGCACAAGATTTAATGATGGAAATCAGCTTGGCTTGGGTGCAGAAATCGGAATAAACACATCTAAGCTACATGCATATGGGCCAATGGGACTTGAAGAGCTTACAACAACAAAATTTATTGTATATGGAAGCGGACAAATAAGAAAATAATTTGGGAAAGGATTTGAAGATTGGTATCTTAGGTGGGACATTTGATCCTGTCCATTTTGGACACCTGAGGACAGCGGAGGAAGTCGGGGAGATCTTTGGCTTAAAGAAAGTATATCTTATCCCATCCAACAATCCTCCTCATAAAAAGGACAAATATATTACTCCTTTTAAGGATAGACTTTACATGCTTCAATGTGCAATAGAGGGGTCAGATATACTTGATGTGCTTGATATAGAAGGAAGGAGACCTGGATACTCCTATACGATAGATACCCTTAGGGAGCTTAAATCTGAAAGATATTTTGGAAAAAATGCAGAATTCTATTTTATTATTGGAATGGATGCATTTTTAGAAATAGAGACATGGAAGGAATATAGAGAGTTATTCAGGTATGCAAATTTTGTAATTGTAAAAAGACTTGGCTATAATATTAAAAACATAGAGGATCTTCTGGAAAGATTGGATTTAGCTTATCAAAAAGAAGAAAATGGAATATATCATTCTAAGGAAACAAAGAAATATATTTGTCTTATAAATGTTACTTTCTTAGATATATCATCTACCAAGATAAGAAAGCTTATAAGGGAAGGAAGATCTATAAACTTCCTTCTTCCAGAAAAGGTAAAAAATTATATATTGGAAAAGGGATTGTATAAAGATGAAATCAATTGAAAAAGCAAGGCTATGCCTTCAGTTTATAAAAGAAAGAAAGGCTATTAAACCTGTTTTAGTGGAGGTAGGGAAGCTTACCTCCATAGCAGACTATTTCTTGATTGCAAGCGGTAGCTCAAGTACACAGGTTCAGGCAATAAGCAAACACATACAGCAAAAAATGAAGGAGGCAGGCTTTAGACTCTATGGCATAGAAGGAGAGAGAGAAGGTCACTGGACATTAATGGATTATGGTGATTTAATAGTTCATATATTTTATCAGCCATATAGGGAATTCTATGACTTAGAGGGGTTATGGCTTGATGCCCCAAGAATAGAAATAGAAGAAAATAATGCTTAAAAAATTCTTTTTTAAAGTATGCTCTATTTTCATAATTATATGTTTTTTTTCTTCCCAATCTTATGCTTTAATCAGCTTAGAAGATGAAGAGATAATAGGGAAAAGGATCTTTCTTCAAGTAAAAAGACAGGGAATACTACTTCAGGATGACTTTGCAAACAAATATATTGACTCCTTAGGGCACTATTTAATAAGACCACTTAAGACAAAGCCATTTCCATTCCATTTTTCTATTATAAATAAAGACATAATAAATGCATTTGCTTCACCTGGTGGATATATATATATCTATGCTGGTCTAATAAATGATGCAGACAATGTGGACGAGCTTGCTGCTGTAATCTGTCATGAGATAGGACATGTAAGTGCAAGGCATATTGCCCATAAGATAGAATATAGCAGAAGATTGGGATATCTTAGTCTCATTGCACTTCTTGCAGGTGTCTTGGTAGGTGGAGTTGCAAGTAGCATAGCAACTGCAACCTCAATGGCAGGATCTGCCCAGCTTCAGATAAATCATACAAGGGAAGAAGAAAGACAAGCAGATGAGCTGGGATTCCATTACCTAAGTGAATCTGGATTTAATCCTGTTGCCATGTATGATATCTTGAAAAAGATAACTGATATGTCCCTATATGCACTTGATAAGATTCCTCCCTTCTTGTTGGATCACCCTTCAGGTCCTGAGAGATTATCTAATATTCAATCTATGCTTTCTTCTTATAAACCTGTCCCTCCTACAAAGGAAGTTCTTTCTTTCAGAAAAGAATTTCCTGTCTTTAAGACCATTGTATATGCAAAATCTGAAGACCCTGATATTGCAAAAAAGTTCTATCAAGATGTATTAAAGGATGATCCTGAATCTCCTCTTGCAAATTTTGGCCTGGGCATTGTCTATATGAGGATTTCAGAATACAGGAAGGCAATAGGATGTTTTAAAAAGACATTAAAGAAATGGCCAGATTCTATCCCTGTTTTAACAAAGCTTGCTATTTCTTATCAGGACTCTGGCCAGGATAAAAAGGCAATTTCTGTTATAAATAAGATCCTAAGCATAGATGATACAGACAATTATGCCCTATTTTTATTAGGACTTTCTTACGAGAATCTTAAAGAGTATGACAAAGCAATCAAAATATTTAAAAAACTAAGCTATTTAAAACCAGTAGATGACCAGGTATATTACCATCTTGGAATATGTTATGGAAGAAGTGGAAAACTTGCATTGGCCCATTATAACTTTGGTATATATTTTAGCAGACTGTATATGCTAAAAGAGGCAAGATATCATTTCTTCGAAGCAAAGAAGCTGGCAAAGAATAATCCAAGACTTATGAATGAGATAGCTGTCCATATAAAAGAACTTAAATTGAATAATATGTGATGAAGGATGGAGAAAAGGATTTCTTCTATTCCAAACATACTTACGGGGATAAGGATAGTATGCATTCCAATAATATTTGTCTGCCTCAGCTTTTCAGAAAGATCGTGGGGATTAATAGCAGCAGCATGGATGGGATTGGCATTCATTACTGATATGTTAGATGGATTCTTTGCAAGAAGATTTAATTCTGTTACTGCTGTTGGAAAATTTTTGGATCCGTTGGCTGATAAAATACTTGTCTCTGTAGCATTGATAATGCTTTTATCTATGCATAGGGTTCCTGCATGGATGGTTGTAATAATTATTGTAAGGGAGATGGCAGTTACAGGGCTAAGAAGTATAGCTCAGGAAAGAGGAATCATAATTCCTGCTGATAAGCTTGGAAAATATAAGACTATTTTTCAGGATATTGCCTTAATAGGTCTCTGTATAAACTATGAGTATCTTGGAATAAATTTTCATAAGATCGGAATAGTACTTATGTGGATAGCGGTCTTTCTTACCATACTTTCAGGTTTGATGTATTTTAAAAGATTTGGATTTTTAATCTTGGAAATTCAGGATGGAAAAAACAAAAGATAGTATCCTTCTCTCCTATAAAAAGGAATTGGATCTGATTTGGGAAAAAAATGTTATTCCTGTTGGGGAAGATGTCCTGAGTTTTATATATAGATCTTCTATAGAAAGGCTATCTTCTAAATTTCAGTTTCTAAAGAAGATAAATATTAACAGTAAAGGAATAAGTATAGAGAAATTGAATGAAGAAGATATTTCTCCTCAGGATCTAAAAAAGGGGCTTCAAAGATTTATATCAGAGATCTCAAATATTTTTGAAAAATTGTGGGATGGAATCTTAAATGAAGAAAAGAGCCGTTTAGAAGAGATATTTTATTTTGTTGTTAAGTACCTCAGATCTTTTAGTAAAGAAGTTTATTTAAGCAAAAATACGAAAGTTATCGTGGATATTGCCGAAAAATATATAAAAAAAATATTTAATATAGATTCGCTTGCATTAATAATGGATCTTAGAGGAATAAATATATTTGGATATGGAAAAGAGGAGTTTATTTCATTTGTGATGGATATATATGAAGATCTTTTTGGAAGAAGAATTAAAAGAGAGCATATAAGGATTTATTTAAATGGAAAAGAGATCTCAGAGATTGAGACATCCAGATCCTTTTATAAACCTTATATGCTCTTTCCTTTAATAACAGAGAAAAAAGATATTGGTCTTATGGGAGTCTCAAAAGAGAAAGGAAGTTTTGATAAAAAAGATTTAACATTATTTTCTTTTTTGTCGTCTCAGATATCTAATGCTATAAAAAATTTGGAATATATAACCTATATTAAGGATCTTGCCATCAGGGATGCCCTTACTGGACTCTATAACAGAAGATATTTTGATGAAATTTTTCATTATGAATATATAAGGGCAAAAAGATACAACTTCCCTCTTAGTTTTATAATGATAGACATAGACCACTTCAAATTAATAAATGATACCTTTGGTCATCTGATTGGAGACAAGGTGCTTCAGGAAGTAGCACGATTAATTAAACGTTCTATTCGGCAGGCGGATATAGGGGTAAGATTTGGTGGAGAAGAATTTGCAATTATTTTACCTAATACTCCTTTAGATAAGGCAATTGATATTGCAGAGAGGATTCGTAAAAGAATAGAAAGTTATGAAATCTCGTTGAATAATGGTAAAAAATTGAGTATCACTATAAGTGAGGGGGTTTCTTCTCTTAGAAAAGATACAGTATCTGAAGAGCAGATTATAGAAGAAGCTGATAAAGCATTACTTAGGGCAAAAATAGCTGGTAGAAACAGGATATATTTATTTACAGAAAAAGGTTTAAAGGA
>JALVZP010000040.1 GCA_027037575.1 Desulfobacterales bacterium
CTGCGAGCCGTGGAGCAACAGCTAATTTCTTCTTAGTAAGACCAGGTATTTTTCTGGTATCATCATGCCTCTCATCTAAATAATCTAAGGAGATAGAAAGCTCATTTAACCCAGACTCCCACAATCTCATTCCCCTCTTATATGTCAGTAGTGAACCATTTGTAATAAGGGAAATATAAAGGAAACCAAAGTTTTGACGAAGCCTTTTTATTATATCCTCCAGGTCCTTTCTCAAAAGTGGTTCTCCCCCTGTAAGGCTTACAGAGAGGGGATTTAGCTTTTTAACTACATCTACATAGTCCTCCATCTCTTCTGGAGGATCTTCCTTCCAATAGTCACAAAAATCACATCTTGCATTACATCTTTTTGTAACCTCTAAGTTTATATTGAGGAGTCCCCCGGAAAGCAGATATTTAAAAAATTTTATTCCACCAATTATCATCTCACTTAATTGCATTTTATTTGCCATGAGATCTTTCTCCTATATTAAACACATAGAGTAATGAAGGCAAAAATAGTATTGCTGCAGCTAAAATACAAGAGCTTCCTATAACTGCTAAAAGACCCAGGCTATGAATCCCTTGATGATCAGATATAATAAGACTTCCAAATCCTATAGTAGTAGTAAGTCCTGCCAAAAGGACCCCTTTTATTGTGCTAAATGGGAATAATACATGATCTCCTATGCTTTGAGACTTTAGTTCTCTCCATCTTCTTATAATAATAATTCCATACTCTACTCCTGCCCCTACAATAAGAGGTAAAAACAAGCTGTTAGCGAGATTGAAGTTTACATGGAATATATCCATAAGTCCCATTGTCCAAATTGTTCCTATAACTAATGGTATCATAACAAATAATGAATAAACAAGATTCTTTAAGGTAAACAAAAGAATGACAAAGATAAATAATATTGCATAGATTGCAGCTTTAATACAGGCATTTCTAAATTCCTTTGTAAAAACATACAAGGTTACCGGGTCTCCTATAACATCAGGATCAACTGATCTCAATTCATTGACAAATTTTTCCAAAAATGAAGGATCCCATATATTCCCTGATGGAAAGACCCTTATAAGATACATGCCATCATAGCTAATAAACCTCTTTTTTATTGACTCTGGAAGATCTTCTATTCTTACCTTCTTTACATTTACATTCTCCTTGATAATAGAAAACTTATCTTTTAGATCATCTACTAATCTTTTTTCAAATCTCTTTAACCTAACCACAAGAATTGTGTTATTTTCCCTATAAAGAAGATTTCTTATTTCGGCAATAAGATTCCTTACTTTCCTCATTTGACTTTCAAGAGGCTTATTCGCTCCCCATTTTTTGGCTGCAGAAGGAAGCATTTTAAATCTTATTCTACTCAAGATATCATCTAATTTGGAAAGATCTATACTATTATCTGGAATAGGATAAAATTTGAGATCTTTTACAAGGGGTTTCATGCTGTGCAGTATGGGAATCTTCTTCTCCTGATCTTCTGGTAAGACATCCTTTATACTGTGAACTTCAGATACAACAGGAAGTGCCTTAAGTCTCTTTTCCATCCTGGATATGTCCTCAATTGACTTCACAAATATAGCACCATACATACTTGACCTTTTGGACTCTGCAAGCAATTTTTTCTCCCATATAACAGCCTCTGCATGTTTTGATTGAAGGTTTAACATGTTTAGATCAAATTTAATATTTTTTGCTCCAATTAAAGATAGAAAAGTAAACAGGATACCTAAGCTTATAATAAGATAAGCCATTTTATCTGTTATCTTTAAGACAGGCTTTATTCCAATTGAAAGAGCAAAAGATTTTTTCTTTTTCTCTTTATCAAAAAGAATAACTAAACAGGGAAGGAGAAACATTGTAGTGATAGTAGTAAGTATCATTCCAATAGATGTTATTATTCCAAGCTCTATAAGCCCTAAGAAATCTGTAAGGACTAATGGCATAAAGGAAAAGGCTGCAGTAAGGCCTGCAAGTATAATTCCTGGACCTGTTTTCAACATAGTGTTTCTTATGGCTTCTTCCTTAGTAGAGACATTATAGTTTATCTCTTCCTGATATCTTGCAAGCCAATGTATTCCATAGTCTATTCCTAATCCCAAAAGGAGGGGAGCAAATGTGACGGAAAGTATGTTAAGATGACCAATAGTAAGTGTGGTTATTCCTGTTGTTATGGCAAGTGCAACTGTAAGCTCTGTCATCTCCAAGAGAGGTCTTCTTATTCCTCTCCAGAATAGACAGAGAAGGAGTACAAGGCCTAACATAGATATAATTGTGGCAATAGTCATATCTCTAAGGGCGATATACATCTCATCCATATTAAGTGCCTCAGGTCCTGTTACACCTACCTGAATTCCTGGAAATGAGCTTTTTAATTTGGAAATAGTATTTCTCAAAGCATGAAGGGAATGCCATGCGCTTATAAAGCCTTCTCCTTCCTTTGGGGTAACAAATACTAAAAGGTACTTCTTATTTTCTGTCCAAAAATATCCCTCCTCTTCCTCAAATTTCTTGGAAAAAAGTGATGCCCAGGGAGAAATATATTCTGTATTTCCATTCATCCATCCAAGCATATCTTGAAGGAGATTTATCAAAAACGTGAGATCAAATGGCTTTCCTTTCTTTTCTGTGCCTTCCTCTAAAAATCCAGTAAAGAGCTCTCCTATCATCTTTCTTGCCATTTCATGATTTATCGCTTCCAGGATATGAACTAAAGTTGGTTTCCTTAGTATGTCTTTTATAAGTTCCTTGTGTTCTTTGAGCTGATCCTTCAGATTCAATAGATCATTTTCATCCAAATAAAGGAGTTCCCATTTCTTAAACCAATCAGGATTTATCCTATAAAATATGTCTATGTATTTGTCTTTTTGTTTTTGAAGTATAGAAACAAGACTCTTTGCAAATTTCAATGACTCTTTTCTATTTTTGTGATGTATGACTATGATAAATTTATCTAAGTCATCGAATTGATCAAATCTCTTATAAAGCTTCATCAATCTCCTTTTAGGAGATATAAGGTCCTTTTGGGAGGTATAAAAATCCAGGTCCTTGTAGGCATAATAAAGAGAAAGAATACTTAAGAGAACTGCTATAATGACAATTATTACTGGATGGGAGGTCTGAAAGGAAATTAATCCTCTCAGAAATCTCTCTATAATCCTATCTTTCACTATTCTACCTTTCCAATAGCAGCCTCTAATCTTGACTTTGTGATATGATAATCATATAGGCATTCTAGGTATTTTCCTTGATTATCACCATATTTTTCTATACCAAAAAGCACATTCTCAGCCGTTCCAACGCCCATATCAAATTCTGACATAGCAGATACCACCCACTTTCTTGCTGCAACAGCTGCCTGGTGATATGAATATGCAGATTTTTTATACTCTATCAGCTCATTATAAAGTTGGGCTATCTGTATGGGTATTCCCATATCTGCATTCTCCTTCATGAATAGAAGTCTCCTATACTCTGCCCTTTTCTTATCTATCCTTGCCTTTTTTATTCCAAAATCCCAATCCCATTTCATTCCAAAGATAATTCCAGCATAGGAATGATTGAATTCATCTGGAATATACTTATTATCAAACTTCTCTCTTCCAGGTGCACCTGCAATAGATCCTGTAAGTGCAGCAAAGAAAGAAGGATAAAGATTGCTTTCTTCTGCCTTTACCTCAAATCTCTTTGCCTTAAGCGCCTCTTTCAGTTGCTTATAATCTGGCCTATTTGCAAATGCCAACTCTATGTAATATCTTAAACTTTTTAACTCTTTTTCATTTATCCTTAAATCTGGCTTTACTATATCAAACTCCTCATCAGGAGAAAGTCCTATCATAGATTTCAAACTAAAATATGCAACCTTTTTTCCTTTCTCTGCCTCTGCCCTTGACCTTATTACTTTTGCTCTATATGCATCTACTTTATAAATATCGCTTTGTGTAACGTTTTCTGAACCCATCTTTAAAAGCTTTTTTATAATTTTCCTTGTATCCTTAAAGAAATCGTCTGTATCATTTGCTACACTTATTCCTTGCTCTGAAAAACACAAGGCATAATAGAGTTGTTTTACCCTCAGGGCAATCTCTAACTTCTTCTTCAACACGCCAAATTCTTGTGTCTTTACCCCAAAAAGGGCAGCCTGTCTATTGTTGTATAATTTTCCAAAGGTATAAAGAGGTTGAATAAGGGTAAAATCAAGTCTTCCAAATATGCCTATGCCTCCATTGTATGGATCATGTATCTTGTATATGTTTGTATTTCCAACCCTTCTCACTATAGGCTCATCTGCATCCTCAACAGGCCCAGCAATTGCCTTTACATCCAACCTTGGAAAGTAAGCTGACTTCGCCTGTTTTAAATCCATTTGGGAAGCCAATATCTCCATTTTACTTTGCTTTATTTCAGGACTATATGAAATCGCCTTTTCTATTAATTGTTTTAAAGTGAAAACATATTTCTTTTTTCCCTTCTCTGCACAGATTGAAGGTCGAGCAAAATAAAGAGATAAGACAAATAAAAGGATAATACTTAATGCTTTTTTAATCATTTTTACTTACCTCCTTATTTTGATTTGGAGACTCACATACCTGATCAACTCTTGTCCATTTAACTGTTTTTCCAAATAATGG
>JALVZP010000041.1 GCA_027037575.1 Desulfobacterales bacterium
AAAAAGGTGTATGACCTTGCATATAAGCTCAGGCTTAAGGGAATTACTGTATACAGGGATGGAAGTAAAAAGAACCAAGTCCTCACATTGGCTAAGGAGAAAAGAAGGGAAGAAGGAAGGGTATGGGTAAAGGAAAGGCCAGAGACACTTCCTGGATTTACCACAAGGGTAAGAACAGGTTATGGAAACCTATATATTACTGTTACTGAATATGAAGGAAGGCCATTTGAGGTATTTGCAATAATTGGAAAATCAGGAAGATCTACAACTGCAAAAACAGAGGCAATAGGAAGACTTATTTCCCTTTGCCTGAGGGCAGGAGTAAGTGTTGAAGAGATTGTTGATCAGCTAAAGGGAATTGGCGGAGAACATCCTGTTTTCCAGAAAGATGGGCTTGTCCTTTCTATACCAGATGCAATTGCAAGGGTATTGGAGAAGAAATATTTAAAGGGGAAAAAGGAAAAGAAGGAGCAGAATAAAAGAGAGTTTGATCTAATGGGTGAGAGATGTCCCGAATGTGGAGAAAGGCTGAGTTTTGAAGAAGGTTGTATGAAGTGCTACTCATGTGGATTCAGTAGCTGTTGATTTTTCTCTTTCTTCAATAGGTATATATTCCCTTTTGGAAGGCCCAACATATACTTGGCGAGGTCTATATAGTTTTCCATCTGGATCTTCCATGCTCTCTTTCCATTGTGCAAGCCATCCAGGAAGCCTTCCTATAGCAAACATAACAGTAAACATATTTTCTGGTATCCCTATTGCACGAAGAAATATTCCACTATAAAAGTCTACATTTGGATAGAGCTTCTTTTCTTGAAAATAAGGGTCATTTAATGCCATTTCTTCCAGCTTTCTTGCAATGTCTAATAGAGGATCTTTTATCTTTAGTTTATCCAATATCTTGTGACAGAGCTTTTTCATTATCTTTTCTCTTGGATCATGTGTCTTATATATCCTGTGTCCAAATCCCATCAGCCTGAACGGATCATTCTTGTCCTTTGCCCTTTCTATAAATGGCTTCGGATCTCCTCCATTTTCATATATCTCCTTCAACATCTCTATTACTGCCTGATTTGCTCCTCCATGAAGGGGTCCCCATAGTGCAGATATTCCAGCAGATATAGCAGCATATATATTTACTTTTGCACTTCCAACAAGCCTTACTGCTGCTGTAGAGCAGTTCTGCTCATGATCTGCATGAAGTATCCAGAATATATTTAATCCTTTAACTATGTCATCATCTATGACATAAGGCTTTACAGGAGAGTCAAACATCATGTTTAAAAAGTTAGCACAATAGGATAGATCATGTCTTGGGTATATCACTTTATGTCCTCTTGATATCTTATATGCCATTGCAGCCATAGTCCTTACTTTGGATAGAAGCCTTGCAAGTGTAGTATTCAGTTCCTCTTCTCCTCCTTCCTTTAGCTCTGGATAAAACTCCCTTAGTGCGGTGACCATAGAGGAAAGGATTCCCATAGGATGTGCCCTTCTTGGAAAATTCTGGAAGAATTCTCTCATATCTTCATGAACAAGAGAGTGATCATTCAATTTATCAGAAAATGCCTTTAGTTCCTCCTTTGTTGGAAGCTCTCCATTTAAAAGGAGGTATGCAGTTTCAACAAAGGTAGATTTTTCTGCAAGCTCTTCAATCGGATACCCCCTATATCTGAGTATCCCTTTTTCTCCGTTTACATATGTAATGCTGCTTTTGCAAACCCCTGTATTTGCAAGGCCTGGGTCATATGTGATAAATCCTGTTTTTTCCCTTAATTCCCTTATGTCTATTGCCTTTTCTCCCTCTGTCCCAACTATTACGGGAAATTCATATATCTTTCCATTGTACTCAAGCTTTACCTTTTCTGACATCTCACCACCCCTTCCACTTGTGTTTTTAAATTTTTTTTTATAGAAAAGAACTATTCTAAGGTCAAGAAAAAGAGGAGTATCAATGAAAGAAAAATTATTGGAAATAAAGAACTTGCATGTAAAGGTAGGAGAAAAAGAGATACTTAAAGGGATAAATATTGAGATAAATAGAGGTGAGGTTCACACACTATTTGGTCCAAATGGATCAGGAAAGACCACACTCCTTTCTGCAATTATGGGATTTGATGGATATGAGATAACAGAAGGAAGGATAATATTTTTGGGAAGGGACATAACAGATCTTCCTCCTTATGAAAGGGCACGCTTAGGCATAGGGATATCCTTTCAAAAGCCCCCTCCTGTAAATGGTGTCAAATTGAGACAGCTTATAGAAATATGTGCAAAAGATGATGGAAGGCTGATATATGAGTATGCAAGGGAGCTAAATCTATTAGAGCACTTAGAAAGGGAAGTAAATGTGGGTTTTTCTGGAGGAGAGGTAAAGAGGTCTGAGCTTCTCCAACTGCTTGTCCAGTCTCCCCATATGGTGCTATTAGATGAACCAGAGTCTGGAGTTGATTTGGAAAATATTGCACTTATAGGAAGGGCAATCAATCTGCTTCTTGGAAGAAAGGTTGAGCCAAAGAATGGAAGGCCTATGAAGGAGGTATTAAAGGAGAAGAGGAAATCAGCCCTAATTATCACACATACTGGACATATACTCGATTATGTGGATTCTGACTATGGCCATGTGCTTTTGGATGGAAGGATAGTCTGTAGGGGAAATCCCCGCGAGATACTCTACACAATAAAGGAGCATGGATATAACGAGTGCTATAAATGTTTTCAGAGGGTATGATATGGGTTCTATGATAGAGGATCTGAAAAAAAGGGATGCATTTCCTGAAGAGACAAAAGAGGTAAGACTTATTCAGACACATATATCCTTTGTCTTTATATGTGATAGCTATGTCTATAAGGTAAAGAAGCCTGTAGATTTTGGCTTTTTAGACTTTACAAGCTTAGAAAAAAGAAGACTCTTTTGTGAGAAGGAGGTAGAGCTAAACAGGAGACTTGCAGGAGATGTGTATATTGGTGTCTTACCAGTTATATATGATGGAAAGAGACATCTTATAGATAAGGTCAGTGGAGAGACAGTAGATTATGCAGTAAAGATGAAGAGGCTTCCAGAAGATATGCTTATGAAGAGGCTATTTGAAGAAAACAAGCTAAGGGAGGAACACCTTAAGGAGGTTGCACAAAGGATTTCAGAGTTTCACCTTAGTGCAGATACATCTCTTCAGATAGAGGAGTTTGGGAGACCAGAGGTATTTAAGATAAATACAGACGAAAACTTTGATCAGGTCCAGAAATATATCGGAATTACAATTGATAAAGAGAAGTTTTATGAAATAAAGGAATGGACAGAGAGGTTTTATAGAGAAAAGGGAGAGCTGTTTGATGAGAGGATAAGGAAAAAGAGGATAAGGGATTGTCATGGAGATCTTCATATGGAGCATATATATCTTTCTGAGGAAGGTCCAATAATAATTGATTGCATAGAATTCAATGACAGGTTTAGGTATGGAGATACTGTTGGAGATATTGCGTTCTTGCTGATGGATCTGGAATATCATGGAGGAAAAAGGTTTTCAGATGTGCTTTGGAGATATTATAAGGAATTTGCAAATGAAGAGGATGAAGCAGATGAGATCCTGAGATTCTATAAAGTATATAGGGCATTTGTAAGGGGGAAGGTAAATAGCTTCCAGCTTGATGATCCCTCCATAGGGACGAAGGAGAAGGAATCTGCCATAAAAAGGGCAAGATCCTATTTTGACCTTGCCTATAGCTATATAAAGGAATGAAAAACTTTTCAAAGATCTTAGAGGAGCTTCCCAAAGATTCCCTCCTGATTATGTGTGGGCTTCCTGCAACTGGAAAAAGCACAGTTACAAAAAAAATGGCAGAGATAAAGGGATATGAGATACTAAGTTCTGATATGCTTAGACCGCTTATTCTTAAAGGAGAAGACATATTTGACAAAAAGGTTGCATCAAATATGGACAAGAGACTTCTTGTCTATGAAGTGATGTTTAAAAAGGCAGAGGATATGTTAAGGGAAGGAAAAGGTGTAATACTTGATGCAACATTTGTAAAGCAGGATCTAAGAAAAAGGGCAGCAGCAATCTCTTATTCTTTAAAAAAGCCATTCATAATTGTTGAGGTGGTATGTGATAAGGAGATTGCCTTAGAAAGGATTAGGAAAAGAAGAGAAAAGGATGAATATGAATCAAATGCAATTTCAGAGGATGCATACTTTAATAATCTACGCATATTTGAGCCTGTAGATATAGAGGACATACTAAACAGCTTTCCTCTGGAACTATACTACATTATTTTGGATACATCTTCTGGAATAGAGGTAAAGGGATATGAGTATAGAGGAGCTAAGAAAAAGGATTGAATGTGCATTTGGAAAGAGGGATTCAGACATTGTCTTAAAGAATGGGAAGGTTGTTAATGTATTTACAGGAAGGATAGAGGAAAAGGATGTTGCCATATGTGATGGAATAATAGCAGGTGTTGGAAAGGGATATAGGGGAAAAGAAGAAATTGATCTAAGTGGCTATTATCTTCTTCCAGGATTTATTGACTCCCATATGCATATAGAAAGCAGTATGCTTACTCCATATCAGCT
>JALVZP010000042.1 GCA_027037575.1 Desulfobacterales bacterium
TCCATATTCTTTCTTACGAGAACAGCAATATCTGATGCCTTAACGGGTCTTTTTCCTAAGTAGAGCCTTCCTTCATCAGAAAGGTTTATAATCCTAACTATCTCTTCCGAAACTGCCTTTGCTATTTTTTCTTTTATATCTTTTTTCCTGTGATCCTTTTTATTAAATAACCATATCTTTAATACAGGCTCAGGAGATTTATCTAAATATATCCTCTCTGTATTAGATTCTTTAGCTGGCCTTGATGGAATAAAAAGTATATCTTCATAGAGAAAAGGTGCTTCTTTTAAGGAGAATATCCTATTTGTAACTTCTATTAGTTTTGAATAGGATCTCCAATTCTCTTTAAGTGTAAATTTTTCTTTTATTTCCTTTGATGCCTTAATGTATGTAAATATATCTGCTCCTCTAAAGCTATATATAGACTGTTTTGGATCTCCAATAAGATAAAGTGCATAGTCCTCTTCATCAAATATCCTTTTAAATATATCATACTGTAGTGAATCTGTATCCTGAAATTCATCTATCATTGCGGCAGAGAATCTGTTTCTCAACGCATTTACAAGTATTTCTTGTTCCAATATAGATCTATGAACAAGCCTTATGAGATCATCAAAGGACATTATGTTTTTTAAGAATTTTCTCTTTTTAAGCTCCTTTTCAGTAAACTCAATTAAGATTTTTTTTAGAAGAATTAATTTTTTATAATAAATATCTTCCAATTTTTCTTGAATTTGCCCCAGTTTTCTTATTTCTTTAAAAAATGGATTGTCTATTTTAAGCTTTATCAATTTTTTTATTATATCTGATTTCAAAAGTCCAAAGTTATGGAGATTTAGGGACTCATCTAAATAAGAGAGCCATTTTTCCAGGCTTCTTTTTCTATAAACTTTACGATCAAATTTCTTTTGGTTAATTAAATTCTCTATAAGATCCCTATCCCAAAGCTTGCATACCTGCTTAAAGATCTCCAAATAATCCTTTTCAAGACTTTCTGGCTTATCAGAGAAATCAATATCTTCTGGAATTATCCTTACATATGGTCTTATAAGATATTGGTCTATAAGGCGGGATGCATTTTCTGGGTCAAATCCTTTTTTATTTAAAAAGTCTATGAATAGAGGAGATTCTGGATAAATATAGTTTCTCCAAAAATCATAGATGATCTCTTGCTTAATAAGTTCCTGATTTCCGACAAGTTGGGTATCTAAAAGTGCACCACTTTCAAATGCATTATCTGCTATAATCTTTCTGCAAAAACCATGAATAGTGGAGATATGAAGCCTATCAAGATCTCTTATTGCTCTTCTAATTCTATCTACTGCATCTTCCTTGTTTTCTATCCTTTTAGATAATTTTTCTAAAAAGATATCCTCTATCCTTTTTGCCTGAAGGGCTATTAATGTCTCATGTAATCTTTTTCTTATCCTATATCTGAGTTCATTTGTTGCAGCCTCTGTGAAAGATACTATAAGGATTTTATCAACTGGAAGTCCTTTTTCTAATACAAGCCTGAGAAATATATTTGATATTGCAAAGGTCTTTCCTGTCCCAGCACTTGCCTCAATAATATATGTTCCTTTAAGTGGAATGCTTAAAGGATCAAGCTCTTTCATATTTTTTTCTTCCTTTATGGTTTTTATACCTGACTATTTTGAAGATTCTAATACTTTATCTTTATACTCAGCAAGTTCAATTTCAGGTATTTCCTATTTGTGTTATATTAAACCAAAATAAACACATACTTAAAAGAGAATTTGAGCATTTATTATGGCTTATCTTTTTCTTTCCTCCAGGTGGTAAATATCTCTATACCTATCTGGGACATTTTGTTTGCTTTGATTGACAAAATACAAAAAAGTAAGTAAAAATTTTCACCTGCTATGAGAGATATATTTCGGAATTATTCTAAATATATAAACTACACAATTTTCCCCTTGCTTATTGTCCTGCTTATTTATGCAGGAATATATGGGTATCTTACCTATACAAATAGGAAAGCAGAGAGTATTTATAACTCAGCAATAAAGCTGTTTTCTGAAAATTTAAAAAAAGGCTTGAATAATAAAAAATTAGATGAGTCTTTGAAAATGTTTAAAAGCATAGTAAAGAAATATCCACTTTCCAGGTATTCCAGGCTTTCAATGCCATTTATAGGTTATCTATCCTTTATGAAAGGAAATTATGAAGAGGCAATCCTCTATTATGATAAGTTTAAAAAGAAAATTGCTGATTCAGCAAAGGAATATACTTGTTTATCTGATATTTCCCTTGCATCCTGTTATGAAGGAAAGAAGGAATATAAAAAGGCTACCAGATTATTAGAAGATATATTGAAAAAGGATCCGGATACTCCTTTTAAGGAATTAATTCTATTAAGTCTTGAGAGACTTTATAGATTACAAAATAGGAAAGAGCTTGCAAAGAAGACAATAGAGGAGTTTATAAAGGAATATCCAAATTCACCTTTCTTATATATGGCAAAAGCAAGACTTTTTTCGTATAATAAATAATCAATCTTAAAATAGGAGTGGGAAGATGTATGCAATAATACAGACAGGTGGAAAACAGTATAAGGTGAGTCCTGGAGATGAGATAAAGGTAGAAAAGATCAAGGCAGAACCTGGAGAAGTGATCACAATTGACAAGGTATTGATGGTTGCAAAGGATGATGGAATAGAGATTGGGAAACCATATCTGGAAAATACCGTTGTTAAGGCAAAGATCTTAAAACATGGGAAGGGAAAGAAGATTATTGTGTTCAAGTATAAGAGGAGGAAAAACTATAAGAGGAAGAAGGGACATAGGCAACATTATTCCCTTATAAAAATAGAGGCAATAGAAGAGAAAACTTCTTAAAGGAGGGAGGATATGGCACATAAAAAGGCTGGTGGAAGTTCCAGAAATGGAAGGGATAGTGCAGGCAAAAGACTCGGGGTAAAAAGATATGCAGGACAGTTTGTAAAGGCAGGAAACATTATTGTGAGACAGAGAGGGACGAGGATACATCCAGGTGAAAATGTTGGCTTAGGAAGGGACTATACCTTGTTTGCAAAGATAGACGGAATAGTAAAGTTTGAAAGCTTTGGAAAGGACAGAAAGAGGGTAAGTGTATATCCTGTGCAATGAATCTGGAATTCTTAGATGAGGTAGTGATAAAGGTAAAATCTGGAGATGGCGGAAACGGATGCATAAGTTTCCGCAGGGAGAAGTATGTCCCTAAGGGAGGACCTGATGGAGGAGATGGTGGAAAAGGTGGAGATGTAATAATAAGGGCAAGATCTGGCATATATAGCCTCTTGGAGTTTGCATTTAAACGCTATTTTGAAGCAGGAAGGGGTGGTCATGGAAGAGGAAAGAATCAGACAGGAAAGAAAGGAAAGGATCTCATAATAGATGTCCCCGTAGGAACAGTAATAAAGGATGAAGATACAGGAGAGACAATTGCAGACCTAACAGAAGATGGACAAAAGGTTATCGTTGCAAAGGGAGGAAGAGGAGGAAGGGGAAATCAGCACTTTGCAACACCAACCTTGAGGGCGCCAAGGATTGCAGAACCTGGTCAGCCAGGAGAAGAAAGAAGGATAAGGCTTATTCTTAAATCCATAGCAGATGTAGGGCTCGTAGGATTCCCAAACGCAGGGAAATCTACTCTTTTAGCAAAGATAAGTAAGGCAAGGCCAAAGATTGCTCCTTATCCATTTACAACATTATATCCAAATCTTGGGGTTGTCTTCTTTGAAGAACACGATTTATCCATTACTGTTGCAGACATCCCAGGACTTATTGAAGGGGCACATGAAGGAAAAGGCCTTGGGCATAGATTCTTAAGGCATATCGAGAGGACAAATCTCCTTCTGTATGTATTAGACATAACACTTAGGCCAAAAAATAGTATTGCAGAAGACTTTGAGGCACTCCAGAGGGAAATAGAGGAATATGATCCTTCACTCCTTGAAAAGCCATTCATAGTTGCAATAAACAAAATAGATATCTACGATTCATCTTGTAGATCCATTGAGGAGCTTAAAGAATACTTCTCTAAAAGGGGCATTCCCTCCTTTCCTATCTCTGCAAAGACAGGTGAGGGGATAGACAAACTCAAAGAAGGCATACTAAGGACATGGTATCCAAAGGAAAGGAAAGCTACTATAGAACAGATTATCTAAGATCAGTAAAAAGGATCACCATAAAGGTTGGAAGTGGCGTCATTACAGGATATTCAGGACTGAATCTTGAGATCATAGATAATCTCACATCTAATATATGCTGGCTATGGGAAAAGGGAATAGAAGTTGTCTTAGTATCATCAGGCGCAATCTCTGCCGGAATGAAGAAGCTTGGATTCTCTAAGAGGCCATCCTCCATATCTGAGCAGCAGGCAGTAGCCGCAGTTGGTCAAGGAGACCTTATACTATCCTATGAAAAGGCATTTTCTCGCTTTAAAAAGAGGGTAGCACAGATCCTACTTACAAAAGAGGATCTCAGTGACAGAAAGAGATACCTGAACGCAAGAAATACCATACTTACTCTTCTTTCATGGAAGATTCAGCCAA
>JALVZP010000043.1 GCA_027037575.1 Desulfobacterales bacterium
TCTGACCAAAGGTAGAAGAAAATTGATCTTCTGTAATATCAAGCCCAAATTTCCTTAGTGCCCTTTTCCATGAGATAAAATGAGTCTTATAGCTATCAATCAATACACCATCCATATCAAATATGACCCCCCAATTCCTATCTGCTGATTGCATTTTCCTTTTTTTCTATAACCTGCTTTATAGAATCCCAATGCTCAAGGAATCTTAAGGCAAATCTTACCTGATTATCATTCTTAATTAATTTCTCCGCTTCTTTACTCAATTTTATTTCCTTTTCTTTATTCATTCTTTTTCCTTTTTCAATACCAAGCACATTCTTTCCCAAATCCTTTTCTCTAATAAACCTAAATCTCATCTCTTTCTTTATCTCCTTTGGTGGAATAAAAGGCACTTCTATATCAGGTTCTATACCTTTTACCTGAATACATCTCCCACTTGGAGTATAATATCTTGCAGTAGTAAGTCTTAATGCAGAGCCATCAGAGAGTGGAATGACAGTCTGGACAGATCCCTTTCCAAATGTCTTTGTTCCAACAATTAATGCCCTTTTGTTGTCTTGAAGAGCACCTGCTACTATCTCTGAGGCACTTGCTGTCCCTGCATTTACCAGCACTATAATAGGATAATCCCTCTTGACGAGATTCTTATGTGCATATGCTATGAAATTTTGAGATCTTACTCTTCCTCTTGTACTTACAATAACTCCTGAATCAAGGAAGACATCAGAGACCTTTACTGCCTGACTTAAAAGACCACCAGGATTATTCCTGAGATCCAATATTAGTCCTTTTAGATGATGCTTCTCCAACTTGCTTAAGATATGTTTTAGCTGCTTAGAAGTGTTGCTCTGAAAACTAGTTATACGAACATATCCTATAGAAGAAGAAAGCATGAATCCTTTAACACTTCTTAAAGGAATAACATCCCTTACAATTACAAATTCTAATGGTTTATTTACACCCTTACGAAGAATTGTAAGTTTTACCTTTGTCCCTTTTGGCCCTCTTATAAGCTTTACTGCATCCATAAGTGTCATATTCTTCGTAGGCTTGTCATTTATCTTTATTATCTTATCTCCTGACTTTATACCTGCCTTATATGCAGGAGTTCCTTCTATCGGAGCAACTACGGTTAGCATACCATCTCTTATTGTTATCTCTATACCTACTCCACTAAACTTTCCCTTTGTCTCTATCATTAATTCCTTATATTCATCCTTTGTCATAAAAGAAGAATGTGGATCAAGTGTCCTTACCATTCCTTTTATTGCCCCATATATAAGCTTTTTTACATCTACTGGCTCAACATAATTTTTCTGGATCTCTCTTAATACCTCTATAAAAAGATCTAAGTTCTTGTAAGTAACATCCCTTTCTGATACTTTGCTTTTACAATTATAAGGAAAAAGAAATAAGCATATTGCAATACCTAAGAAAGCAAGAAGAACGATTGCCTTAATCTTTTGCCTTTTCATTTTTAAGACTCCTTTTATAATATTTGTAGGCTTTTATTAGCAAAAATAATCAATTTAGGGAAGGGATATGAAGATCATAGACATTTCCATCCCAATAGAAGAAGGTATGGTTAAATACCCTGGAGATGCAGAATTTTCTAAGACTCCTATCTGCACTATAGAGAAATCAGGCTGTAATATGATGAAGCTTATATTGGGAACACATACAGGAACACATATTGATGCCCCTCTTCACTTTCTTCAAGATGGTCTATCCATTGATAAAGTGCCTCTTTTTCATTTTATTGGGAAGGCTCAGGTAATAGAGGTAGATGAAAAAGAGATCACAAAGGATATTATAAGAAAAAAGATGAGGTCTGATATAGAAAGAATTTTATTCAAGACAAAGAATTCATCGCTATATAAGGAGAAGAGATTTATTAAGGACTATACCTATCTTACTGAAGATGGAGCGAGATTTTTGGTAAAGAGAAGAATCAGGCTTGTCGGAATAGACTATATATCCATAGAGAAATTCGGGACACCTGATTTTAATGTCCATAAGATACTGTTTCAGGCAAATATATGTATCCTTGAAGGAATAAACTTATTGGATGTAGAAGAGGGCATATATATTTTAATTGCTTTACCATTAAGGCTTAAAGGACTTGATGGATCTCCTGTAAGAGCAGTCCTGATAAAAGAAGATAAAGATTAAAATTTTTCCTGATTTTTATTGTAAGATTTGAGTCTATTTACCCTCTTTCCTGTAAGTTGAAGAAATGCATCCTCCAAGTTTACTCTCCTTAGAGAAAAGCTTCCATTCTGAAATGAGATAAATCTCTTTGCCTCCTCTTTTGTCTTAAAGTATGTAGTTTTTATAGAATCTCCCTGGATTGTATCTACTGCCCACTGTCCAAGCCGAGACATGAGTGCCTGTGGTGAATCAACTGCCACTATCCTTCCATCATCTATAAATGCTACCCTTTCTGCAAGAAATTCTGCCTCTTCAATATAGTGCGTTGTAAGAAATATTGTTGTTCCTTCCTGCTGGATCTTTTTTATAAGTGCCCATATCTTCCTTCTTATGCTTGCATCCAGTCCTACTGTTGGTTCATCTAAGAATAGGATTTTTGGAAAATGAAGAAGTGCCCTTGCAATAGTAAGCCTCCTTTTAAGTCCTCCAGAAAGCTTTGATACCTGGATATTTACCATATTCTCCATCCCTATATATTCTAAAAGCTCAAAGATCCTTCTCTTTCTTTCATTAAGTGGTATCTGAAATAGTATTCCATGAAGATTCAGGTTTTCAAAGACTGTAAGTTCACTATCCAGATTTATTGTCTGCGGAACAAGACCACATTGCCTCTTTGCATTTATGCTATCCTTTTCTATATGAAACCCATTTAGCCATGCAGATCCAGATGTGGGCCTTGTAAGACCTGTAAGTATCCTTATTGTTGTAGTCTTTCCAGCACCATTTGGCCCAAGATATGCAAATAGCTCTCCTTCCTTTACTTCAAGATCTATCCCTCGAAGAGCAATCTTTTTTCCATATCTCTTTGTAAGTCTTTCTATCTTTATCATCAAACAATTCTCTTTTTATATACTGCCTTTAAAGGACATGCATCTATACAATCCCAGCATCCCATGCATAGATCATGAATGACAATGGGTGGTTCAAATGGTCCATCGATCTGTTTTATGACCTTGTATGAACATGCCTTTGCAGAAAGACATATCCCATCTTTACTACACTTCTTTGGATCACAGATGCTATAGTCTATTGCAGAGAATTCTTTTTTCCCCATTATTCTACACTCCTAAATTCTATCTTCCCTTCCTCCAAGAAAAAAATTTTTACTGGATTTTCTATAAACTTATATATCCGTAAGAGATCCTCTGATCTTATTCTTATGCTTTTTGTATGTATGGCAGGATTGAACATAAAGTATTCATTTCCAAATATCTCCTCATCTACATAGATTGGAAGATCCTTATTCTTGTAGCCAAAGGGAGGGATTGCTCCAATCTCACATCCTGTTACCTCCTTTACCTCCTCAGGTGTAGCAAACCTTATATTCTTCGTTCCAAACTCCTTTTTAAATCTTCTTGCCTTGACCTCCTTTTCTGATGTTGTAACAACAAGATAGAATCTTTCCTTTGCATGAAAAATAATATTTTTGCTTCCCACACCCTCCCATCCATGCTCTTTCCTATATTTCATAGAATTCTCACATGTCCTTACTGGAGGATGATCTATCTGCTCATAGCTAATATTTAGCTCCCTTAATATCCTCAATATATTTTCATAGATCTCCATCATAATTATCTCCCATAAATAGCCCGTGCTATTAGCAATTTTTCTATCTCTTTTGTTCCTTCAGCTATCTCAAGCATCTTTGCATCCCTGTATAATCTTTGCACCTTATACTCATCTATATAACCATATCCACCATGCATCTGAAGGGCCTCATCAGCACACCTTACAGCAACATACCCTCCATACCACTTTGCCATTGCTATAAGGGAGGGGTCAATTCTATCTCTATCCACATTCCATGCAGCTTCATAGTAGAGATTCCTTGCTGCCCTAATCATTGTTGCCATCTCTGCTATCTTAAACTGTGTTATCTGAAAGGAGGAAATAGGTGATCCAAATTGCTTCCTCTGCTTTGTGTATCTTACTGCCTCCTCAAGTGCTGCCCTTGCTATTCCAACGCCTGCTGCTCCTGCATGTATCCTTGTCCTATTCAGAAACTCCATAACCTGTTTGAATCCCTCCCCTTCCTTTCCAACAAGATTTTTTAGTGGAACCCTCACATTGTTAAATGAGATTTCTGCAGTATCAGATGCCCTTATCCCCATCTTTCCCCTTATTTTTGTTGCCTCAAATCCAGGGCTATCTGTTGGAACAAGTATTACGCTGTGCCTTTTGTGTCTGTCTGGATTTTCTGGGTCTGTAAGGCAGAATACAAGGAGATATTTTGCTACTGTTCCATTTGTGATGAATATCTTTGATCCATTTATTATCCACTCATCTCCATCTTTAATTGCTGTTGTGCTTGCTGATGATACATCAGATCCTGCAT
>JALVZP010000044.1 GCA_027037575.1 Desulfobacterales bacterium
TATATAGGAATAATTTGAATGATTCCCTGTCTTTCTTATAAAAAACATCCCTGGATTATTCCATACAAAAGAACCATAACCTAACCAGAAGGAGATTCCCTTAAGTGGATAAAATGGGAATACAAAATCCAGATTATTTAATGTTTCTTTTACATCCTCTTCATCACTTCCTGGAAACTCGAGTATCAAATTTCCTGCAATCTTTGGCATCCCTTTTGCTTCACAATTTTTCATTATCTCTATATTTTGGATAGCTGTTGTCCCTTTATTCATCTTCTTTAAAAGTCTGCTACTTAGTGCCTCAACTCCAACCTGAATTTCATTCATTCCAGCTTTTCCCATCCAGATAAGTAAGTCTAAAGGAGTATTTGCCCTTATTTCTGCAAATAGGCTTAAATCTTTTTTGATTTTGCTTAATTCCACAAAAATTTCTTTTGAATTTGGAGGAATTAGATTATCCATAAAAGAAATAGAAAGTATTTGATGCCTTTCTATAAGTGTCCTTATTTCACTTATTACCCTCTCCTTTGACTTAGACCTGTATCCTCTCCACTGGATATTTAGATTGCAGAATCTACATCTTCCCCACCAGCATCCCCTGGATATCTCCATGGGAAGCTTTATCTGAAAAGGTCTCTTTGAAGATATCCTCTCAGCTTGAATAAAATAATCTGAATAATCTGGTATAGGTAGCTTATCTAAGTTATTTATCTGAGAAACCCCGAAGAGATCACAATTTGATTTAGATAAAATTCCTGGAAAATCCCCAACCTCTTTTCCCTCAATCAGGCATGAAACCAAGTATGATAATGGAAGTTCACCTTCTCCCTGAATCACAAAATCTATCTCTTCAAGATTCTGTATAAGGCTTTTTCCCATATCTTCTGAGCATGAAGACCCACCTATGACAATCTTTATCTTAGAAGACCTCTTTTTTATTTCTTTTATAAAGTATAAGGAACTTGTAAGCTGGGAAAAGCAGCAGCTCAGACCAACAAGGAAGTATTTGCTCCAGTCTATTGATTCAAGAATGTGAAGAGATTCTTCTTCTACAAGCTCGCATATTTGATAAAAATCCACTTTCTTTTTAAGTATCCTTCTTGCATATCTCTTCCAGAGCTTCTCTATATGACCCCTTTTTTCAGGATAGAGTATTGCTGCATATACTGGTTCTGAAAGCCATGTGCTTTCAGATATCTTAGAATAAAGTTCATAGCCAATCCTATAGGCAATATTTAAATAAAAGTGAAGGTTATTTACTTCGATCTGAGGGAGTCTTTTCCTTAGAAATGTCTTTAAAGAGCCGAGCTGAATAGAGGGTCTATTAAATAGAGGCCATGGTGTTGAGATAAGGGCTATCTTTTTCATTCTACAATATTTATCCTCAGATACAGGTCTCCTCTATCTTCTCCATAAGATAGGCCTTTTCCTTTTATCCTCAATTTACTTCCATCCTTTATTCCAGGAGGTATTCTTACTTTTAGAAGCTCCCTTTTCCCATCTATATCTAAGGAAACCTTTATCCAGGCACCATTTTCTGCATCTTTCCTGCTTACATCTATTTTATAGACCAGATCCTTTGGCTTTGGAAGTGCATCTTTTCTGCCTATCAGATAACCCTTTATCTTCTTACCAATATCTTTTATAAACTCCAAGGGTTTTATCTTTGGAAGGCTTACATAATCAGCCCTTTTTGGTGCTTTTCTTTTCATAGAGATGTCAAAAGGAAATCCCCACACAAATATGCCACCAAAAAATATGCCCTTCCCTCCAAAGAATACCCTTTGAAAGAATCTTTGATCAAAGCGAAGCCCTAATCTCTGAAATTCTTGAAAGAGTTCATTAAATATCTGATAGAGGTCAGACCTTGTAAATAGATCCCTGAATATATCCTCTTCTGAATAAGAGAATTGTATCCTCTTTTCCATTGCCTCATCATATTCTCTCCTTTTCACAGGATCTATAAGGACTGCATATGCCTCTGATATTTCCTTAAATTTCTCTTCTGCATATGGATCACCAGGATTTCTATCAGGATGATATTTTAATGCAAGCCTCCTATATGCCCTCTTTATCTCTTCTCCTGTTGCATCCCTGGTTACACCTAATATCTTGTAGTAGTCCTTCATTTTCTCTCTCCTATAAAACTTTATTCATTATACCAGAACATTCTTTTATCAGAAAAATTTTATTGCATAAAATGCTTATTAATGTTACTGTAACCTAAACTTGATTTGTGAGGTGCCCGCCTGTAGATTTAGTCTTTAATTTGGTTCTCATACCATACATAGGGTGAGAATAATAAAAAGTTATTTTTTTAAGGAGGTTTTTTTATTATGGAAAGGGAAGTAAAAAAAGGGGATACAGTAAAGATCCATTACACCGCAAGATTGAAAGATGGAGAAGTCTTCGAATCCTCTAAAGGTCATGTGCCTTTTCAATTTACAGTTGGAGAGGGGAGCGTAATTCCTGGACTTGAAAAGGCAATAATTGGCATGAAAGTAGGAGAAACAAAGACCATAGAAGTTCCTCCAGAAGAAGGTTTTGGACCAAGGCGTGAAGATCTGATATTTAAAGTAGAAAGAAATACTATTCCAAGTGATATAAATCCATTTATTGGTCAGAACCTTCAGATGAGACATCCTGATGGAGGTATTGTAAACCTGGTGGTTACTGATATGGATGATGAAACTATCACATTGGATGCAAATCATCCACTTGCTGGAAACACAATTATATTTGATGTAGAATTAGTAGAAATTGTAGCTCAATAAGGCATGAAGGGAGGGCTTTCAAGGTTCTTCCTTAGATGCTTCCTCTGCTGGTTTTTGGGGTGGCCTTCTTCCTTCCAGCAGAGGAAGCAGGATATAGATATAAGATATGAAAGGAAATGATAAAAAAGACAAAAAAGAGCTTGCACTAAAGGTAGCGAAAGAGGTTATTGTAAAATTCATAGAAGTAGGAAGAGTTTCTGTCAGCTCATTTGAAGAGACATGGAATACAGTCTATAAAACTATCCTTTCTTCCTTGAAAGAAAAGAAAGAAGATTAATATTTCACTTCCACCAAGAATAGGCCTTTTGCAGGTGCCTTTTTACCTGCCATTCTTCTGTCCTTTGAAGAAAATATTTCTTTAAAATCATCCAGATTTATTTTTCCATAACCTAATTGGACTACTGTCCCTACAATATTTCTTACCATATGCTTTAAAAAACCATTTGCCTCCATTATTATCCTTAAATAACCATCCTTTCCCTCTATCAAATCTGCCCTCATTACTGTCCTTACAGGATTCTTGGTGGAGCTTTTTGAGGACATAAAGGAGGAAAAATCATGTGTTCCTATAAGAAGAGAAAGTGCCTGCCTCATCTTTTCTATATCAAGCTCTGGAATGACATGCCAATGATACCTTCTATTAAATATATCAGGCTCTTCTCTATTTAAGATCCTATATTCATAGACCTTTGACTTCGCCTTATATCTTGCATGAAAATCAAGTGAAACATATTCTGCATTTTTGATATAAATATCTTCTGGAAGAAGAGAATTTAGTGCCTTTCTTATTACAGATGGTTCAAGATCAGAATTTGTCTTAAAGTTTGCAACCTGACCAAGTGCATGAACCCCTGCATCTGTTCTTCCTGATGCAATAAGCTTTATATCTTCTCCTGTGATCCTTTTAAGCTGAAGCTCAATTATTCCCTGAATTGTTTTTTTCTTTTTTTGAATCTGCCATCCATGATAGTTTGTTCCATCATATTCTATCACCAGCTTTATATTCTTCATTTTAACTAAATTTCTGTTATTGGCCTATTTGATAATGTCTGGATGGAATTTGTTATTTCTTTGATAGAACTGGATATATTCTTCAGCCTTTCTTTGTTTCCTAAAGGGATATTCTCTACTATTCCCATAATCTTACTAATAATTTTAAAAAGAGTTAATTCATGTGGATCAATTGATGGATAAAACCCTGTTTCTTGACTATCTTCATTGCCTTTATTCACTTCTATTATAAGACCTGACCTGAGTAAAAGCTTTATTATCTTATCCCCCATAGACTTGGGAATCTGAAGTATTTTACATATCTCCATTTCTGTAAGTGCTCCTCTTCCATCACAAAAACTCTTTGTTATTTCTCTCATAACAGCTATTGCCAAAATTGCAAATCCATATGGTGTAATCTTCTTCACATCAGGCTCAAGCTCAAAAAGGTCTATATTCTGATAGGCATAGGATAGTTCAGCTCCTACAAGGACTATTATCCAGCTTATCTGGAGCCACATGAGAAAGAGAGGAAGTGCAGCAAAACTTCCATATATGGCATTATATCTTGCTACACCAATCTGGAATGTAATATATGCCCACTGGGTAATCTGATAGAATGTCCCAGCAATTACGCCGGCAAATAGGCCCGAAGAAAAGTTCACCTTTGTATTAGGAAGGAAGATATACAAAAATGTAAAAAGTCCCCAGATAACAAAAAGGGAAAAGAATTTTAGAGAAAAAAGGATTAATGGTTTAAAAT
>JALVZP010000045.1 GCA_027037575.1 Desulfobacterales bacterium
ATTTTTTGGACCTATTGCAGTAGCGGGGACATATTATGTCCAGGCCCTAAGTATAAAAAAAGAGGTTATAATTGCAGGATTTGCCCCTGGATTTATCTCAAATGCCATACTTACGGTAAATAACCTAAGAGACATAAATACAGACAAAGAAGCAGGGAAGAAAAGCCTTGTTGTAAGATTTGGCAAGAGATTTGGAAGAATGGAATATGTATTTTCCCTTTTTGTGGCTTTTGTTATCCCATTTTTCCTTTTATCCAAAACTCATTTTTACCATCTTCTTTCTTGTCTCTCCTTTGTCTTTATCATTCCATACCTGAAAATAATATGGCAGGATCCAAATCCCATTTATAATAAGCTATTAAAAAAGACATCATCCTTTCTCTTTATTTATTCCTTACTCTTTTCAGCAGGATGGATATTTTCGTAGAAGATATAGGGCTTTTTTATTATAGAATCCCTTTTTCTTTTGGCCTATCTAAGAGGGAAGGTCTTATCCTCTGTATAAAGGATGGGGATGGAGATATTGGATTAGGGGAGATATCTCCATTAGATGGTATAAGTAAGGAGAGATTAGAAGATTGTATAAACAATTTAGAAAGATTTGATTATCCAAGCATAAGATTTGGATTGGAATTATCAATTCTGATTCTTATGCTAAGGAAAGGAACAATTAAACCAAAAAAGGAAAAAGTAAGGATAAATGCGCTTACAACAAGGGATAATCTCTATGAGGTAGAAGGACTAATAAAGAAAGGGTATTCTTCCTTTAAGATAAAGGTAAGGGAGATGGAGGATTGGAAGCTTATAAAAGAGGTAAGGGCTATAGGAGGGGATAAGATAGAGATAAGGGTTGATTCAAATTCCAGATTTTCTTTGGAAATGGGGATAGAATTTGGAAAGAAAATATCTCCATTTAATATAAGCTATATGGAAGATCCCGTTGACAATCCCTATATGTTTAAAGAGTTCTTCTTAAGGACAGGGATAAAAGTGGGAATTGATAAAGATTTGAACAATAGGGATGTAAGATATGGAGAACATGTAAGGGCATGGATAATAAAGCCTGGAATACATGGTGGAATAAGGGATTGTATTGATATAATAGCTGATGCATTAAGGAATGGTATACAGCCTATATTGAGCAATCCATTCTATTCTGGAGTTGGGACAGGTGGAATTGTAATACTTTCTTCACTCATGGGATTAGATTCCTATATGGGACTTGATCCATATAGATGGATAAAAGAAGATATATTAAGAGATAGATTCACTATTGAAGGCGGGGAAATTAAGATAGAGGATGTAATAAAAAAGATAACAGAACTGGACAGAGAAAGATTGATCAGGGTGTTTTAGATGGAAAAGAAGATGGAAGGGAAAATAGTGGAATTTATAGAAGAAGGTTGCTTTATATGTGCAATCTGTATTTCCGAAAAGAAGAATAAGCTTCATGTATTGACATTGAACAATAAAGAGATGAATCTTTCTGCAAACAGGATTTTACTGAGCTCAAATAGAAAGATAGATCTTTCTAAGCCAAAGACTGAGCTTTTAGAGATTTTAAAAGAAGAGGATCAAAAAAGAGAAGAATTAAAAAAACAGGTTGATGTGAAAGGGCTCTGGGAGATACTAAAGGATGAGGAAGGGGCATTTAGTGGTGAAGAGATTGCACAGCTTGTATTTAGTGATGAGATAAAGGAGGCCCATATATCTGCTGTAATGAGGGCACTATTTGAAGACAGGACGTATTTTAGGCTAAGAAACTCCATGTTCTTACCAAACAAGGAAGAGGAAGTAGAGACGATTTTAAGAAAGAGGAAGGAGGAGGAAGAGAAGAAAGAGTGGATAGAAAAGGGGAGCAAATGGCTAAGGGATGTCCTTGAGGGAAAGAAAGAAGAAAGGCCCCCATTTGCAGATAACATAATAAGGCTTCTGATAGAGCTTTTTCTCTACGGGAAGGAAGCAAAGGAGTATAAGGTTGCATCAGAGATCATCTCAAGAGCTGGGATAACTGATCCATTCCAGATAAAGGATATCCTTGTAAGGCTTGGTGTATGGGATGAGGATGAAAATATTGAGCTTATAAGAAAAAGGATACCACTTTCCTTTAGTTCTAAGGTGATAAAGAAGGCGGAGGAAATAAAGAAAAGATCTCTTCCCTGTGAAGGAAGGAAAGATCTAAGGGATCATTACATATTCACGATAGATGGAGAAGATACAAGGGACTTTGATGATGCCCTAAGTATAAGTACAGAAGGAGATGAAATCATTGTTGGAATACATATCTCAGATGTCTCTGAATGGATCCCACCAAGTAGTGCAATAGACATGGAGGCAAGAAAAAGGGGGGTATCCTGTTATCTTCCAAGAAGACAGATCCCAATGCTTCCAGAAGAGCTTTCCCATGAATTTTTGAGCCTGAGGAAGAATGAGGATCGTTTAGCAATCTCTTTATTTGTCCATATGGATAGGGAGGGGAACATAAAAAGTTATAATTTTTCCCCAAGCATAATAAGGGTAAAGAATCAGCTAACATATGATATGGCCGATAAGATGCTTGAGGAAAGTGATGAAAAATTAAATCAACTTTATAAAATTGCTCTCAAATTTAGAAGAATTAGAGAAGAAAAAGGGGCTTTAAATATCTCACTCCCAGAGGTAAAGATAATATTTGGAGAAGAGAATAGGATCTCTATAAAACTGATTCCACAGGATACTCCCTCTCATATAATTGTTTCAGAATTTATGATTTTATATAATTGGCTTTCAGCAAGGATGTGTATAGAACATAATATTCCAATACTATTCAGGACACAGGAAAAGGAGATAGAAGTGGTTCCATTTGAAGAAGGGCATGATAAGCTCTTTTATATTATTCAACAGATAAGAAGAATTGGTCCTACTATTATAAGCACATCACCTTCTCAGCATAATGTGCTTGGATTGGATGCATATACTCAGGTAACATCCCCTTTGAGGAGATATCTCGATCTAGTGGTTCAAAGGCAAATAAAGAATTTTCTTTTAAATAAAAAGCCCTTATATTCATTAGATGAACTGGAGGAGATAAAAAGGGAGGTAGAGCCTAAGACAAAAGAGATTCAGGCAATAACAAGAAATAGGATACGCTATTGGACACTTAAATATTTAAGTCAGCATATAGGAGAGACATTTAGGGCAGTTATATTAGATGAACTAAAGAAAAGATACAGGATAATACTTCCAGATATCCTTCTTATATGTGAGATTGGAAAGAGATCAGGAGTGATACTTTCTCCTGGTTCAGAGATAAAGGTAAGAGTAGAGAGATCAGATCCATGGAGAGATATAGTTGAACTGGAATATGCTTAAGATAAAACCAGAAGAGATAGCATTTGATATAGATGGGGTAGTTGCCGATACAATTGGTGCATTCCTTAGAGAGGCAAGAGAAAAATATGGAATATTTATTAAATATGAAGATATAAAGGAATATGAGCTTTCAAAGGCAGTTAATATGAAGGAAGAGATATTGATAGAGCTTGCAAAGAGGATCCTGTATGAGCCATTAGAAATGGGAATAAGACCTATAAAAGGGGCAATTGAGGTATTGAAGAGGCTTTCAGATAAGGTAGAGCTTCTTTTTGTAACAGCAAGACCAGATAAAGAAGGTATAGAAAGATGGCTTAAAAGGTATTTTGATAAAACAAGATTTCATGTTATAGCTACAGGGAGGCATGAAGAAAAGGCAAATCTACTTAAGGAATATGGAAAAAGATATTTTGTAGAAGATAGGCTTGAGACATGCTATATTTTAAAGGATTTTCAGATTACACCAATTGTATTTGAACAGCCATGGAATAGGAAGCCGCATCCATTTATAAAGATAAAAGAATGGAAGGAATTGGAAAAGCTTATAGAATGGAATCATTTAACCAGATAATGATGATTTCTTTATATGATTTTGGCTTAGGGCATGATTTGCTTCCCTTAATAGCCTGAGGAATGTCCAGGGCTCCTGTGCTGCACCTCTACAGGAATACCAGCATTTATCACAATCTGTAGGAGGAAAAAGTCCTTTTTTCCATTCAGTATAATGACATCTTATTGGATGATCTGAGCACCTCTTTATCATCCCATCAGGTGTTACCTGGACCCAATTAAGTCCCGCAGTGCATCCTGGAACACCACCTCTTTCAAAAAAGATTGGGATCCTATCTAAGTAATAGTCACTTGTAGTTACATTTCCCAGCTCCTCTTTTAGCTCTTTTATTTCAGAGATAAGCTTTAAAAGATCCTCCAACTGATCCTTTTCCACTGCATGTGTTCTATTATTGGTCCTCCACCAATTATATGTGCTAAGTGATACCTTTATTCCCCTTTCTGCTGCCCATCTGATTATCTCAGGAACCTCTTTTAGATTGTCCTTCTTTATAACCACATTAAAACACACATCGGCACCTGAATCTGCAAGCCTTGGAGCAACATCTAATAT
>JALVZP010000046.1 GCA_027037575.1 Desulfobacterales bacterium
ATAGGGCATTATTCAACCAGGATAACTGCTAAAAAATACTACGAGCTGGTAAGTCAGCTCAAAAAGAAAGCGATAAAAAACTGCCTGCGCTACAAGTTCCCGAGAAAAATATTGGACAAAATATTAGGCAGAGCCAAAAGAATAAAATCTGAAAATCATTGATTAAAGGAATGCGCCTGGGAGGATTCGAACCCCCGACCCGCGGATTAGAAGTCCGCTGCTCTGTCCAGCTGAGCTACAGGCGCATTTATTTCTGTAAACCATTCAATACCTGATTCAAGATGGTATTAATATTATGCTCTAATTCTGACATAATTTCAAGCAATGCCTTTAATCTAATAAGACTCTTCCTCGACTTCTCTTGATAAGGAAGATTTAGTGTCTTATCCTCTAACAGTCTGCTTATTCTATCTAAAAACTCAGGATCAGGATAATCTATATTCTTGTATATAAGATCTGTCCATTCTTTCTTCAGATTATCGGGTATCTTTTTATAATTGGATAGGAGATTTGGATCCTTTCCAATATAAAGAGATTTCTTTAATTTTTCTATCCCCTGCTTTACTTCTTCTACATATTGCTTATTATTCCTATTGCCTGCCTCATTTAAAAGCTTATTCCACTTTTCTTCTATCTGCATCTTTACCCACTTTTCTCCCATATCAGGAGGCAGCGACATATCTAAGAATTTGTTCTGAACCTCTGCGAGACTTTTCTTCAGCCTGTCTGAAGACCCTCCCATCTTTTCTAATGCCCTATTAAGCTCTTGTATAGCCTCTTTCTTGAGCTCTTTCTGGTTGCAATCTTTAAGCAATTTCTTTTCCCATTGTTCTCTTAATGAACTTAATTCTAATTTAATAAGTGAGAATATAAGACCTGATTTTGCTAATGCATTTCTTAGTGTATGTGCTAAGGCATTACACGTATCAAGTTTTTCCTTTGCCAACCTCTTCATAACTTTTAAGGATTCATTTTTGAGCTGATAAGACAATAGCTCTGTTCCAAGAGTCCTGGAAAGTTTCTTTATTATCTTTGTCTCTGGGCCATTTATTTTGATAGGATTATGGAAGTTTATTTTTATAACAGCCACAACAATGTATTCACTATTCTCCCATATCTTCTTTCCTTCATAGTTAAATGGAAGATCCAGTTCCAGACTCTTATTATTATCAATAACCAGATCAGATTTCCTTATCAGAACAGGCTCCATATGATGATAGTCTTCCAGAATACCTTCTCTTTTATATCTCTCACTCCTTATATCATTTCTTGGATCTTCTGATGTCCAGCTCTTTTGTTTTTCTACACACCATGCCATTGCCTCTAAGGGCCTTCCAGGCTCATCTCTATATTCAAGCCATGTCTTTCCAGGATAGTCAAAATCAGAACTTCCCTCAAGCTCCCATTCTATTTTCTGTCTTTTTTCATCTATTACACCAGATGCTACCCTAACTGCCCTAAGTTCTGGTGGAGAGCCAATATAATAGACAGTCCCCTTATATGCATTGGGAAGACAAAACAGTATTGTCTCAATTATCTCCTTACAGGCCTTTTCCAATATTTCTTTTTCAAGATTTATCATGGCTTTACTCTGCCCTTATTTTATTTT
The DNA here is from genome assembly GCA_027037575.1 of Desulfobacterales bacterium. Lineage (GTDB taxonomy): Bacteria > Desulfobacterota > DSM-4660 > Desulfatiglandales > JALVZP01 > JALVZP01. The sequence continues at coordinate 1,610 of JALVZP010000046.1, forward strand.
TTATTCTTTTTACAAGTTCATCAACTATCTCTCCTGCACTTCCTTGCAAGAAGACATCAGTGATGGAATCTGTTAGCCAGGTCCTTTCTTTATTTATTTCTATAACTTTTGCCCCATTTCTCTTTGCTATGCTTGGAATAGTATTTGCTGGTGCAACAACAGCAGATGTTCCTATCACTAAAAGTGTATCTGCCCTGGCAGCCATTTCAAAAGAGCGAGACATGGCATCTGCAGGAATAGGCTCACCAAAAAACACTATATCTGGCTTTAATATCTTACCACACTCACACTTAGGAGGATATTCTCCTTTTTTCTCTTCCTTCTTATATCTTTTTCCACACCAGATACAGGAAAGCGTCCTGGATGTGCCATGATATTCAATAACATTTTTTGAACCCGCCTTTTGATGGAGATTATCTACATTCTGGGTGATTATTCCGTGCAAAAGTCCCATCCTTTCTAATTCTGCAAGACCTATATGTGCCTTATTTGGCTCCGCCTTTTCTAAAAGTTCATCCATTTCTTTTATCATCTCCCACACCCTTTCAGGATAGCGTCTAAATGCTTCTATTGTTGCATACTCTTCTGGATCATATCTTGTCCAGAGCCCACCTTTACTTCTAAAATCTGGAATCCCTGACTCCACAGATATACCTGCTCCTGTAAGAGCTATATTAAACTTTCCTTTAATTATAATATCGGCGGCTTGGTCAAGGAGATCCATAAAGACTACTTTTCAAAAAGGAGTTTTCTTTCCCGATTGCTATATAACTTGAATTTGACATTATTAAGGATTTGCTGTTCACCAAATATATTTTTGAGGATTACCCTATCATCTTCAAATTCCACTACATCTACATCTGAAAGGATTTTCTTCTCTTTTCCATCCTCAATAACATATGCATTGGCTTCGCACATTATTATTCCTCCAATGCATTAAGGGCATTTTCTAAGCTTTTATTACTTTTTTCTATATATTTTACCATTTCTTCAATGCATTGTGCACTTTTAGTCTTTCCAACCTTTCTTAATTCTTCCGCGAAATTCTTATATTCTTGGATATGCTGTCTATTATGTTCTATCCAGTGAGACATCCTTATCTTTGCTTTCTCAATAAAGTCCATTCAAATACCTCCTTTGTGGACGTTAAAATTAATCCATCTTTTTGGATATGTCAACGAAAGATTAACTGTTTAAAATATCTTTTTTTCTTCCCAGAATTCTTTAAAAGCTTTCCGGCTCATACTTGACTATCTCCTTTAAGTTATTATTTTTTCTAAAAAAAGAAGGAGGTAAGGAAAAATGAGGTGGACAGCATGGCCAATTAGTTTAAGGGGAGCATTTGAAGAATTAGATCGTATGCGTCAGCAGATGGAAAGATTATTCGAGGACTTTTCAGAAGGGATATTAAGGGAACCAAGCTTTGCAGCGGGGGTATTTCCATTAGTGAATGTCTCAGAGGACAATAATAACTACTATGTAAGGGCAGAGCTTCCAGGAGTAAGACCTGAAGATCTGGACATCTCTGTAACAGCTGACAGTGTAATAATTTCAGGGGAGAGAAGGATACCAGAGGAAGAAAATGTAAGCTATCATAGAAGGGAAAGGGAAGCCGGGAAATTTAGTAGGGTTATTACACTTCCAGGTCAGATAAATACAGAAAAGGTAGAAGCAAAATGTAAAAATGGGATTTTGACAATTGTTCTTCCAAAGGCAGAGACAGCAAAGACAAAGAAGATTGCCATAAAGAGTGAATAAAAAATAAAAAGGAGGGATAAAAATGACAGAAGAAAAGGCTAAAAAGACATTAAAACCAAGGGACAAGACACAGGTAAGTCCAGCAGTAGAACAAACAAGACCTGGTAAGGTATTCATCCCGGATGTGGACATATACGAGACAGAAAAGGAGATAGTTGTTCTTGCAGATATGCCAGGTGTGACTCCAGAAAAGTTGAATATTACATTAAAGGATAATGTTCTTACATTGGAGGGCGAGGTAGATCCTTTAGAATCAAAAGAGGAGAGAATTATATTTAAGGAGTTTGAAACAGGCAGATATTTCAGACAATTTAGCTTATCCCATATAATAGATCAGTCTAAAATAGAGGCAAATCTGAAAGATGGAGTGTTAAAGCTTGTATTACCAAAGGTAGAAGCTGCTACACCACGCAAGATAGAAGTGAAGGAAGGCTAATAAATGCCTACTATAATTCCTGAGAGTGAAAGGATAAGAAAGGCGATAAAGTGGATATCAGCAGAGCGGCAAAATTCAAATGAGCCTTTCTCGGTCTTGATAGAGAAGGCCGCTCTGCATTTTAATTTATCCCCAAAAGAGGAGGAATATTTGAGAATATTCTACGAACAGGAAGGAGAAAAGGTAGTAGTGGAATAATCTTATTGAATGCAGTATTCAAGGACAGGAAATGAAGAACGAGAAATGAGATGATTTAAGATATTATCCATTAAGACATTTAAAAAAGAAAATCTACCAGATCTTGGATATACCAGTTTCACTTCTCCTTTTATATGAACAAGTTCCTTTGCCAGATCAACAGCATCCTGAAAATTCCCAAGTTTATCAATTAAGCCAAGCCTTTTTGCCTGAGATCCCAATAATATCCTTCCATCTGCAATCTTTTCCACTTTTTTTATTGGAAGATGTCTTCCTTCTGCAACTGCACGAACAAACTGATCCTTCACTTCCAAAAGCATGTCCTTAATAAGCCTCCTTTCCTCATCTGTCATCTCCCTATATGGCGCTCCTATATCCTTAAATTTTCCACTCTTAATGGCAAAAAGCTTTATCCCTATTTTTTTTAAAAGCTCTTTTGCTTGAACAAAATTCATTATTACACCAATACTTCCAGTAATTGTTCCTGGATTTGCAACTATCTTATCTGCTGCACATGCAATATAAAATGCACCTGATGCTCCCACACTCCCTATGGAAGCTATCACCTTCTTTTTTTTGGCAGTCTTACTTATCTCTTCATATATCTCCTGGGTTGGAGCAACTGCACCTCCAGGAGAATCTATCCTCAGGATAATGGCCTTTATAGAATCATCTTTTCTGAATCTTTCTATCTGCTTTATTATAGAGGAGGAGTCTGAGATGATACCTCTTATAGGAATTACACCAATCTTATTTGAGGCCCTTAGTTGCAAAATATTTCCTTTTAAGAAAAATCTACTCAGTAGGGTAAAAAGGAAGGCTAAAAACAGAAGAATTATAAAGGTCTGCAGAATAGACCTCTTTTTGACCATTTATTCTACTCTTTTATAAGATTTTTTATTTCCTCTTTTAAGATTTCTCCCAGATTAGCTCCAAATCCCTCCTTATTCACATATTCCTTATACACTTCCTTATCCTTCTTTTCCTCCAATCTCTTTATAGAAAGCCCTATTTTCTTTTCCTTTGGTATTACATTTATCACCTTTGCCTCTATTTCATCTCCCACGTTATAATTTTTAAGGGATTTTCCTTTTGGTATCTCTGAAACATGGACAAGGCCTTCTACACCATCCTCTATCTCAACAAATATGCCAAAATCAGTGACACTTGTAATAGTGCCTTTTACAATAGAACCTGGCTCGTATTTTTTTGCTATAATCTCCCATGGATTTGGAACAAGCTGTTTTATTCCTAAGGAAAAGCGTTTATTCTCTTTATCTATATTTAGAACTACTGCCTCTATCTCATCTCCTACCTTAAACATCTCAGATGGATTTACCCTCTTCTTACTCCAGGAAATATCTGAGACATGGACAAGCCCATCTATCCCTTCCTCTACTCCAACAAATATACCAAAATCAGTAATGCCTCTTATTTTTCCCCTTATTATTGTTCCAACAGGATATTTCTCCTCTACAATATCCCAGGGATTTGGCTCTATCTGCCTCATTCCAAGTGCAATCCTTCTTCTTGTCTTGTTTATATCAAGAATAACTACATCCACTATATCTCCAACCTTAACCATTTCAGACGGATGCTTTATTTTCTTTGTCCAGGACATCTCTGATACATGAATAAGTCCTTCCACACCTGGCTCTAATTCTACAAACGCCCCATAATTTGCCAACTCTACTACCTTCCCTTTTGTCCTTGTTCCAACAGGATATTTCTTTTCTACATCTTGCCATGGATCAGGAGTAAGCTGCTTTATACCCAAAGACACCTTTTCTTTTTCTCTATCAAATTTCAATACCTTTACTTTTACTTCATCTCCTGGTCTATAAAGACCTGCTGCATTTGCAATCCTTCCCCAGGATATATCAGTAATATGAACAAGTCCGTCTATCCCACCAAGGTCTATAAAAAGGCCATAGTCTGTAATATTCTTTACCTTACCTTCAAGGACTGCTCCCTCTTTTAATTTCTCCAATAATTCTTTTCTTCTCGTTTCTCTTTTGTATTCTAGGACAGCCTTTCTGGAAACAACAATATTCTTTTTAGCACTGTCCAGTTTTATAATCATAAACTCATGCTTGGTTCCAATAAAAGCATTCCAGTTCTTTATAGGTTTAATATCAAGCTGGGAACCAGGAAGAAATGCCTGAACACCGTCTATATCTACAAAAAAACCTCCTTTTGTCCTTGCCTTTATATAACCTTCTATTATATCTTTTCTCTTAAATGCCTCCTCTATCATATCCCATGCCTGGATCTGTTTTGCCTTTTCTTTTGAAAGCAAAATAACCTCCTTTTCCTCATCCTTTTCTATTAATAATGCTTCCACTTTATCACCAATCTTTACATCAATTTTTCCGGTTTTATCTATAAATTCCTTTATAGGAATCATTCCCTCTGTTTTATATCCTATATCTACAAGAACAAAATCTCTTCCCTTATCTATATATACTACTTCTCCTTTTACTATATCTCCTACTTGGAGATCCTTTACTGTCTGGTCATAAAACTCTTTTAATTCTTTGTCATCCATTAAGCCACCTACCCCCTATTAACTTTATGCAAGCCTTCATATATCAAAGCTATCCAAGAACTTCAACTTTTTTCTATATAAAAAAGCATCTTATTGATTACATCCTCTACTGCTAAGTCTGTAGTATCTATTATGGTTGCGTCAGGAGCAGGTTTCAATGGAGAAATCCTTCTTGATTCATCCTGTTGATCTCTCTTTTTTAATTCTTCCTTTATCTTATCCAGTGTCACATCCTCCCCTCTTTCCTTTCTTTCCAAATATCTCCTTTTTGCACGGACCTCAAATGATGCAGTAAGAAAAAATTTTATTTTAGCATCAGGAAATACCACTGTCCCCATATCTCTTCCTTCTGCAATTATATTTCTATTTTGAGCAATCTTTCTCTGAAGATATGTCATTGCCTCTCTTACTTCCTTTATTGCAGACACATGAGAAGAAAGCATATCTATCTCTGATGTCCTTATATCATGAGTAATATCTCTGTCTCCAATAAAGACACGCTGGAGATCTTCATCTTGTAAAAATCTTATGTCTATATTTTCGCATATACTTTTTATTTCTTCTTTATTCTCCAGATCTATTTCCCTCTCCCTTACCAATAATGCAACTGCCCTATACATTGCACCTGTATCCAGGTATGTATAACCTAATCTCTTTGCAAGAAGCCTTGCTACTGTGCTTTTTCCTGATCCTGCAGGCCCATCTATTGTAATTACATCTCCCATCACAAGACCTCTCTCAAAGATAATATAAATTTCTCATTTTCATTCATTTTTCCAACAGTTATCCTGATATATTCTGGAAGATTATATGCCTCCATAGAGCGGACAATAATTCCTTTTTTCAAAAGTCTTTCATATATATCTCTTGCCTTTCCAACTTTTATAAGAAAGAAATTTGTTACAGAGGGAACATATTCTAATCCCATCTTTTCCAGCTCTTTATATAGGTATTTCTTTCCTTCATTCACTACAGATATTGTCCTTGATAGAAACTCCTCATCATCTAAAGCAGCTGTTGCACCAATCTGGGCAAGCATATTTACATTAAATGGCTGCCTTACCCTATTCATATAATCAATTAATATCTTCGATCCAAATCCATATCCAATCCTGAGGCCAGCAAGCCCATATGCCTTAGAAAATGTCCTCATTACCAATAAAAGGGGATGTAGATCAATCATATCTCTTCCATCTGCTATGCCACTTCCCTTTGCAAACTCTATATATGCCTCATCCAATACAACTATGATATCTTCTGGAACAGTCCTTAGAAATTCTCTCATTTCCTCTTCTTCTATGCCTAAACCTGTGGGATTATTGGGATTAGTCAGAAATATTATCTTTGTCTCTGGACTTATTTTGTCTAATATACCTTCCAGATCTATCTTGAGTTCTTTAAGTGGAACAAAGACCATCTCTCCTCCAGCACCTTTTACAACCTTCTCATATACCAAAAAAGAAGGAAATGCCTGAATTGCCTCTTCTCTTGGAAAAAGAAATGTCCTTACAAGGAGCTCAACAATCTCATTAGATCCATTTCCTACAATTATTTGATCCATAGGAAGATCAAACTTTTGACTTAGTTTTTGTTTTAAATAAAAAGAGCTTCCATCAGGATATCTATGGATTTCATTAAGTCTTTCTTTTATTGACTCTATTGCCTTTGGGGATGGCCCAATAGGATTTTCATTTGATGCAAGCTTTATAATAAAATCTTTTTCAATATTAAGCTCCCTTGCCAGCTCCTCTATTGGCTTCCCAGGAGGATACGGAATCAGATCTTCTACACTCTCCCTCACAAGTTTTCTCATCTTTTATTACCTCTTCTAAGAGTGGAATGAGCTTTTTTTTGCAGATATTTTCCAAGGTATATTCTCGCATACTCTTTTTAAACATCTTATTTGTATTTGTTCTTGCTAAATATTCAAGTATCCTTCCTGCAATAATCATTGGAGGGTCTTCCAAATTAAAGAAACAGACATCTTCACCTATCTCTTCAAAAGGAGGTATCTTGGAGCATGCAATAGGAAGCTTTATCATTCCTGCTTCCAGGAGAGGAAGACCAAATCCTTCATCTTTACTTGGCATAAGAAGCATATCTGCCATAAGATAGAGATCCCTTATAACTATTCTATCCAGAATAAGTCTTTCCCCATTTTTAAATACATGCTCTGCAAGTATGGCAATATTATCAGAAAGTCCTAAGTTATCTATCCAGTATTTCAATCTCCTATAGTAAGAAACAGCCTTTTTTTCATGTGGGTCATAGGCACCTGTGAGGAGAAATAGTATGTCGTATCCGGAAAGCTTTATTCCCCTTACAATATGGATGGATAGTTCAATATTCTTTCTTGGAGTTATTCTGGAAGGCTGAATAAAGACAAGATCTCTTTCAAAAAGCTTTAGCTCTCTTGCAAGCTTAACTGATCTTTCATTTAGGTAAAAGAAGCTTACTGGATCTATTCCATTGGGAATCACATGCCAGTCTGAATAAATGCCATTTTCTTCAAATAGCCTTTTTCTGGATTCAGATATAGTTACATAGCATATATCAGGATGCGTCTTCTTTAATATGTCCCATGGCTCTTTTTTTAAATAATCTGCAGAATGGGGATAAAAATATGGAGAATCATGTGCCCAGCTTATAATTGGTATTTCCCTTAGATCTGCAAGTCTCCACAAGGCAAATGTGAGTGGAAGATTAAATGGCATATGAAGCACATTATGTGCAATTATTACATCCAGATCCTTTGACCAACCTCTTATTATGTGCAATATCTTTTCTGTTATCTCTTTTAATGCCTTTTTATCTCCCCTTCTTATCTTTTCGTGAGTCTCATTTATGATGCTGCTATTAGAAGAGATAAGCGGTTCTATCTGAACAGGATATGGGACTTCTTTTCCTCCTCCCATCCCAGAAAGGACCTTTACTGAGTGTCCAAATCTTTTAAGGATCAATGCCTGATTATTTAATACCTCCTCCACTCCACCAACAATAGGAGGACAGGAATAATGGATTAGTCCAATCTTCATAGCCTGCATTCCCATTTAAAGGATTCAATTAGATATAAAAGCCTCTTTTCCAAAACCTCAAATGAAAAGTATTTTTTCCCTATTTCATAGTTTTTCTCGACAGATGAAATAAGCTTTCTTGGCTTAAGAAAATCTATAAGCTCCTTTACTGTTTCCTTTGTTACAAAAGATTCAAACTTTATTACTTCAAAACCGCATGGTTCTATATCCTCTACAAATATGGAATATCTATTTACCACTATCGGCTTTTTAAAATAGACTGCCTCTAAGAATGCATTTCCAAATCCCTCATATCCAGAGGGATATGTTACAATGTCTGCTGCCTGATATGCATCATCAATACTATATTCTCTGTCCGATTTTATACCAAACATCTTCATTGGACCTACCTTATCCCCAATAAATATAAGTTCTACATCAAGCCTTTCAGCATATTCCCTTATCCTTTTCTCATATATATCTCCTTCATCCCCAGACTCATGAGATATAACAAGACGCTTCTTCTTTATATCCATAAGGCTTACAAGCTCTATACTCCTTTCTATCCATTTCCTTGGAACGACCCTTGTTGGCTGAAGAATGAATAGATCATTATCTTCAAAGCCAAGCTCTCTTCTAAGCTTTAGTGCATTTGGATTTTCCTCATCTGGTGGATTTGCAAAATCAAATACATTTGGAATAATAACATTACTTTCTCCCCTTTGATGACTCAATTGCCTTGATGCCATGGAATTTATCACTACATGTCTTACAGAAGGAAGGCTTGGTGGAAATGCATAAAGGATATAGTCCTGAACAGCATTTACTAAAAATCTCTTCCTTTCCCATGAAAAATCATGATGATGGGCAATACAGGGAATTCCTGTCTCTGCAATAAATTCTGTAATTGCAATGCCCAAGGGTATATTTAAGGGAATGGCAAGGGCATTTTCAGGGATAATAAGGTCTATTTTAAAAGTTTCATAAAATTCATAGAGCTTCTCCTTAAGCTCTGCTGCAATCTCCTTTATTTTTTCTGTAATCCTTTTTTCCCTAACAGTCTTCCCAAAGACTTGTTCATTTATTTCTAATATCTCAGGATGCTCGAAAAATGCCTTAGGAGCTAACATGGATCTTTCTTCAGGAGTATCCAGTTTTCCTGCAAAGAAAAAACATTCAAATCCATTTCTTTCCAACACCTTTACCCACTTGTATGTTTCGAGTGAAACCCCATCTGTTCCTGCAATTCTTGTAGAAATAAAACCTATCCTTTTCATAAATCCTCCTTTCCTCTTGACATAATTTGTTTTTTTTCTTAGACAAGTAACTACATTATAATTATCTTTTAACTATTAGCAACAAATAATGAATAAGGAGGCAACATGAGGTTAAAAAATAAGGTTGCTTTGATTACAGGAAGCAGTAGAGGAGTAGGAAGGGCTGTTGCATTGGCCTTTGCAAAGGAAGGGGCAAAGGTAGTTGTTAACTATAGCTCAAGTGAGAAGGCTGCAATGGAGGTTGTAGAAAAGATAAAAGAAATGGGAAGTGATGCAATTGCAGTCAAGGCAGACGTAGCAAAAAAGAGTGATGTGGAGGCATTGGTAAATGCAGGAATAGAGAAGTTTGGTAGAATAGATATACTTGTGAATAATGCTGGATTTACAAGACCTGCCCTCCTGATAAATATGACAGAGGAACAATGGGATGCAGTAGTAGATATCCACATGAAAGGGACATTTCTATGTTCTCAGGCTGTTGCAAAACATATGATAGAGCAAAATAGCGGAAAAATAATAAATGTATCCTCTGTTGCAGGAGTGGTTGGGACAGTTGGGCAGGTAAACTATAGTGCTGCAAAGGGTGGGATAATAAGCATGACCAAATCCATTGCAAGAGAGCTCGCCAGATACAATATCTGTTGTAATGTGGTTTCTCTCGGGATAGTTGAGACAGAGATGACAGAAAAGATTCGCACAGATGAGAAGCTAAGAGAAATTTATTTAAACAGGATACTTCTTAAGAGATTTGCAAGGCCAGACGATATTACGCCTGCATTTGTGTTTCTTGCATCAGATGAGAGCAATTATATTACAGGGCAGCTTTTCTGCGTGGATGGAGGGTATGGAATGGTTTAAAAATTTTATTTAAGGAGGTTTTAAAATGGCAGGTGTACCAGACAAAATTATAGCTTGGCAGATGATAGAGCCAGGAAAATTAGAAAAGAGGGAGCTCCCTGTTCCAGAACTAAAGCCGGGGGAGGTCCTTGTTGAGGTTAAGGGATGTGGAATATGTCATACAGACCTTGGCTATTTTTATGATGGAGTCCCTACAGTAAATAAACCACCTCTTACCTTGGGACATGAGATTGCAGGTGTAGTGGTTGCTGGTGACGAGGATATGATTGGAAAAGAAGTGATTATTCCTGCTGTTATGCCATGTAGACAGTGCTATTTTTGTAAAATAGGAAGGGGAAACAGGTGCCTTAATCAGAAAATGCCAGGAAATAGCCTTGGCCCATATGGTGGTTTTGCAAGCCATATACCTGTTCCAAAGATAGACCTTTGTGTTGTAGAAAATAGGGGTGATTTCCCTCTTGAGCATCTTGCTGCTGTTGCAGACGCAGTAACAACACCATTTCAGGCAGCAAAGAGAGGAGACCTCCAGCCAGGAGACAATGCAATAGTAATTGGAGTTGGTGGTGTTGGAACATATATGGCTCAGATGGTAAGGGCATTAAATGCAAAGACACTTGTAGTGGTAGATATAGACCAGAGGAAGCTGGATAGGGCCATTGAATTTGGTGCAGATTATGCAATAAATGCAAGTGGAAAATCTCCTAAGGATGTGGCAAAGGAGTTTAGGAACTTCTGCAAGAGCAAAGGGCTTCCAACATATGGATGGAAGATCTTTGAGTGTTCTGGGACAAAACCGGGTCAGGAAACAGCACTTAATATCTTAAGCTTTATCTGCAGGATGGTCGTAGTTGGATTTGGGATGCACACAGTGGAATACTCTATCAGCAGGCTTATGGCATTTGATGCGGAGATAGTAGGGACATGGGGATGCCTGCCAGAATATTATCCAACTGTATTGGATATGGTTCTTAGAGGAAGAATAAAGCTTTTTGTAGAGACAAGGCCAATGAGCACAATAAAGGAATCATTTGAAGAGGCACATAAGAATCCACCACTTAATAGGATTATATTGGTACCAGATTTTTAAAAAACAAAAAAAGGAGGAAGAAGTATGGCATTAGATTGGCTAATTAGGGACAATGAGGTAAAGGATCACAATCTCTTTGGCGATGAGCATTTTGGAACAGAGCCACCATGCACTATGTATGAGAAGAGGCCACTTATTAATCCTGAAACAGGAGAGCCTGTAGAAGGACTGTATACTGCGTGGGTCATTTTAAACAATCCTGCACAGTATAATTCCTATACTACCCAGATGATAAAGGGTGTTATTGCAGGAATGCACAGGGCATCCATGGACAGGGAAGTTCAGGTAATCATCTTTACAGCAGTTGGAGACAGGGCATTCTGCACAGGTGGAAATACAAAAGAATATGCAGAATATTACACAAAAAGACCCTTAGAATATGCCCAATATATGGATCTATTTAGCAAAATGGTAGATTCCATTCTTCATGCAAGAAAGCCTGTTATCTGTAGATGCAATGGGATGAGGATTGCTGGTGGTCAGGAGATCGGTCAGGCATGTGATTTTACAATAGCAGCAGATACTGCTACATTTGGTCAGGCAGGAACACGTCATGGTTCTACACCTACTGGTGGTTCTACAGACTTCCTCCCATGGAACCTGAGTATGGAGCAGGCGATGTATCAGGCAACTTCTAATGAGCAGTGGAGTGCATATAAGATGGAAAGACTTGGCCTCATAACAAAGGCTGTTCCTATAAAGAAGAATGAAAAGGGTGAATGGGTGAGAGACCCAAGGGTCATTACTGATAAGTATGTAGATAATGGAGAGATCGTATATGGAGAGTGGAAGAAAGGTGAAGAATATAAAAAAGGACTTGAACTTCTAAAGCAACTCAAGACAGATTGGACTCTCCTTGATGCAGAGATAAATAAGCTTGTATGGACTCTTACAAACACAACATTCTTATGTCTTATGAATACCATAGAAAGCATCAGGATAAAGAAGAGATTCTTCTGGGATATCCTAAAAAGCACCCAGATTTATTGGCTTGCTGCTAATATGAATGTGGAGGCATTCCTTGGATTTAATGCATTTAATACCTCCAAGCTGACAGGAAAGAGAGAAATAGATTTCCTCGAATACAGAAGACAGCTTGCTCAGGTAAAGACATTTGATGATGAGCTTGCTGAAAAGGTTCTTCCAAAGCCAAAGAAGTAGATCTAAAAGGCAGGCACAATTCAGGCACAATTTGTGCCTGCCTTTATCTTTTTGAGGAGGGATTAACCATGGCTTATGAACACATAGAAGTAGAAGTAAAAGACAAAGTTGGTGTTATTACTCTAAATAGACCCCCTGTTAATG
>JALVZP010000047.1 GCA_027037575.1 Desulfobacterales bacterium
TGCTTCGTTATCGCTGCCGTCAGTGTCGTCTTCCCATGGTCTATGTGCCCTATGGTACCCACATTTACGTGTGGCTTCTTCCTCTCAAATTTCTTCTTCGCCATTGCTATGTAACCTCCTTTTTATTACAACAACCTTACCATCTATAATGAGCAAATGCTTTATTTGCCTCTGCCATTCTATGAGTATCTTCTTTCTTTTTAATTGCTCCACCCCTATTGTTATAGGCATCTAATAGCTCTGCTGCCAATTTTTCTGCCATGCTCTTTCCTGATCTTGCACGAGCATAAGTGATAAGCCATCTTATTGCCAATGCCTGAGCCCTTTCAGGTCTGACCTCAATAGGTACTTGATATGTAGCTCCGCCTACCCTTCTTGATCTTACTTCCATAAGTGGCTTTGTATTTTCCAAAGCTTTGTAGAATATCTCTAAAGAATCCTTTTTTGTCCTCTGAGCAATAATATCGAGGGCTTCATAGAAAATAGATCTCGCAATACTCTTTTTTCCATCTCTCATAAGAGAGTTTATAAATTTTGCTACAACCTCACTGTTATACTTAGGATCAGGGGCAACTTTTCTCCTCTCTACTCTGCCTTTTCTTGGCATAAGTTCTCCTCTTTTTATTAAATTGTTTAATTTTTATTAGGTTATTTACTTACACTCTTTGGTTTCTTTGTTCCGTATTTGGATCTACTCTTTCTTCTATCCTCAACTCCAGCTGCATCAAGTGCACCTCTTATTACATGATACCTGACACCTGGAAGATCCTTTACTCTTCCACCTCTTATAAGGACAACTGAATGCTCTTGAAGATTATGTCCTATCCCAGGAATATAAGATGTAACTTCTATCCCATTTGTCAGCCTTACCCTTGCTACCTTTCTTAGAGCAGAATTAGGCTTTTTAGGGGTAGTAGTGTATACCCTTACACATACTCCCCTTTTTTGAGGACACCCCTGAAGTGCAGGGGACTTGGACTTGCTTTTAGGCTTTTCTCTTCCCTCTCTTACTAACTGATTTATAGTTGGCATACAACCTCCTTTTCAATACAAGCGTTATTTATTACGCTGAATCAAAGGATTTGTCAAGAATTTTATTTTCCTGATCTGCTGATATCCCTATTTGGACCTCTCTATATTTTTCAACACCAGTTCCTGCTGGAATTAATCTTCCCATTATAACATTTTCTTTCAATCCCTTTAAGTAATCTATCTTACCTGCAATAGCAGCATCAGAAAGAACCCTTGCTGTTTCCTGGAAAGAGGCTGCAGAAAGCCAGCTATCTGTTGTAAGAGAAACCTTTGTAATACCCATAAGTAGCGGTTCTGCACTTGCAGGTCTCTTTCCTTCTTCTATGAGCTTTCTGTTTATCTCTTCAAACTTTACTTTCTCAATATACTCTCCAACCAGCAGATCTGAATCACCAGGATCTGTAACCTTTACTTGCTTTAACATCTGTCTAACAATCACTTCTATATGCTTATCATTTATCCTGACACCTTGCAGTCTATAGACCTTTTGAATCTCATTTACCAGATACTTTGCCAGCTCTTGGACACCTTTTATCCTCAATATATCATGTGGATCTGCTGAACCATCCATAAGCGGCTCACCAGCCCTTACAAAATCTCCTTCTAATACACTTATATGCTTTCCTTTTGGAATGTAGTAGGTGGCAGGCTCACCAACTTCTGGAACAATTGTTATCTTCCTTCTTCCTTTTGTGAATTTACCAAAATGAACAATACCATCTATATCACTAATGATAGCAGCCTCTTTTGGTTTCCTTACTTCAAACAGCTCTGCTACACGAGGCAGACCACCTGTAATATCTTTTGTCTTTGTTGTCTCACGAGGAATCTTGGCAAGCACTGTCCCTGCAGATACCATATCACCTTCATTAACCAATATTATAGCACCAACTGGAAGATATTTTGCTACTGAGGCCCCTGACTCATTCTTTATTATTATCCTTGGTTTTGCATCAATATCTCTTGCCTCAACAATAACCCTGCTTATTCTTCCTGTTACAGGATCCCTTTTCTCTTGCATCGTCACACCTTCTATTATGTCATCAAATTTTACCCTTCCTGAAATCTCTGTTAGAATTGGTGTTGTAAAGGGATCCCACTCAACAAGAACCTGTCCTGCCTTTACTTCTTCCCCATCTTTTACTTTCAAAGTTGCTCCGTATATTACTGGATATCTTTCTATTTCCCTCCCATTCTTTCCAACTATAGCAATTTCACCATTCCTATTCATCACAACAAGAGAACCATCTTTGACAACTGTCTTCAGATTTATAAACTTTACTTTGCCATCATTTCTGCAGGTAATGGTGGATTGTTCTACCTGTTTCTTTGCTGCACCACCTATATGGAATGTCCTCATAGTAAGCTGTGTCCCTGGCTCACCTATGGACTGTGCAGCAATTATCCCTACTGCCTCTCCTATACTTACTTCTCTTCCCTGAGCAAGATCTCTTCCATAACACTTTTTGCATATGCCTGTTTTTGATTCACAGGTGAGGACAGATCTTATCTTAACCTTGTCAATTCCTGCATTTTCTATCTCTTTCACCTTTTCTTCATCGATCTCCTCATTTGCCTTAACCAACACCTTTCCTGTAACAGGGTCAATTATATCTTCTGCAGCAACTCTTCCCAGGATCCTGTCACTTGTCATTTGAAGTATCTCTCCACCTTCAACTAATGCATCTATTTCTATCCCATTCAGGGTTCCACAATCCTCCTCTGTAATAACAGAGTCCTGTGCCACATCCACCAGTCTTCTGGTAAGGTATCCTGCATTAGCAGTTTTCAATGCTGTATCTGCAAGTCCTTTCCTTGCTCCATGAGTGGAGATAAAGTATTGAAGCACTGTAAGCCCTTCTCTAAAATTAGAAGTAATAGGTGTTTCTATAATCTCTCCAGATGGCTTTGCCATAAGTCCTCTCATTCCTGCGAGCTGTCTCATCTGATCTTTGCTACCTCTTGCACCAGAGTCTGCCATCATATAAAGTGGATTAAAGCTCTGAACTTCAACTTCTCTTCCATCAGGAAGCCTGATTTTCTCAGTTGCAATCTCTTTCATCATCTCTTCTGTAATATCCTCTGTAACCTTTGCCCATATATCTACTACTTTGTTGTATCTTTCTCCATTTGTAATCAGACCTCTCTGATATTGATCTTCTACCTTCCTTACTTCTTCCTCTGCTTTTTCAATAAGCTCTTTTTTCTTAGAAGGAATGACCATATCATCTATTGCTATAGATATGCCTGATATGGTCGAAAATTTGTATCCTATATCCTTTAATCTGTCTGCCAATAGAACAGTATTTTTCATTCCCAGATGTCTATAAGCCTCATAGATAAGATTCTTGAGTGCCTTTTTGTCAATCACTTTATCTACAAGTTCAAATGGGAGCTTCTTTCCATCCTTTTCAGGGATCAATTGATATATAAGAACCCTACCCATTGTTGTTGGATATTTTTTGCCATTGATCCTTACCTCAATCTTTGCATGAAGATCTACCACTCCAGAATCATATGCCATAATAGCTTCTTCAGGATCAGCAAACTTCATTCCTTCTCCTTTTGCACCTGGAACTTCCCTGGTCATATAATAAACACCCAATACAATATCCTGAGTTGGAATAATAATAGGATCACCATGTGCAGGAGAGAGTATATTGTTAGTTGACATAATAAGGACTCTTGCCTCAACTTGAGCCTCAATAGAGAGAGGGACATGAACAGCCATTTGGTCACCATCAAAATCTGCATTGAATGCAGGACATACTAATGGATGTAGCTGTATAGCCTTTTCTTCTATTAGAACAGGTTCAAATGCCTGAATTCCCAATCTGTGAAGTGTTGGTGCCCTGTTTAGTAAGATGCAGTATTCCTTTACTACCTCATCTAATGCATCAAATACCTCTGGTGTTTCCTTCTCTACCAATTTCTTTGCTGCCTTTAAGGTAGTAACAATCCCTTTATCTAAAAGTCTATTATATATGAATGGCTTAAAGAGCTCTAATGCCATCTGTTTTGGAAGACCACACTGATGAAGCCTGAGCTCAGGTCCAACCACTATTACAGATCTTCCAGAATAGTCTACACGCTTGCCCAAGAGATTCTGCCTGAATCTTCCCTGTTTTCCTTTAAGTGCATCTGCAAGGGACTTTAAAGGCCTTCCATTTGATCCTGTTACAGGTTTCCCGCTTCTTTCATTATCAAAAAGGACATCGACTGCCTCTTGAAGCATCCTCTTTTCATTTCGGATTATTATCTCAGGTGCATCCAGTTCATACAGTCTCTTTAGCCTATTGTTTCTGTTAATCACTCTTCTATACAGGTCATTTAGATCAGATGTGGCAAATCTTCCTCCATCCAAAGGAACAAGAGGCCTCAAATCTGGGGGAAGAACAGGTATTACCTCTAATACCATCCACTCTGGC
>JALVZP010000048.1 GCA_027037575.1 Desulfobacterales bacterium
CTGGTATGATCCCTATACACCATTCTATAGGCCTGAACACTACAGGGCAAGTGAGGTGTTAAGGAGAAAAAGGGGATTTTGCATACCAAAGGCAGTCCTTCTCTGTGCCTTAGGAAGGGCAGTAGGGGTCCCTTCAAGATTAGCATTCTTTGATGTAAGAAACCACCTTGCAACAGAACAGCTAATAGAATACTTTGGCTCAGACATATTCGTATTTCATGCAGTAACAGAATTCTACCTTGATGGAAAGTGGGTCAAGGCAACTTCTGCCTTTAATGCAGAACTTTGCAAGATACACAATGTCCCTCCACTTGATTTTGATGGTAGAAGTGATGCAATATTTCAGGCATTTAATTTAGAAAATAAGCAATTTATGGAATACCTTAGGTTTAGAGGAAGCTACGCCGATCTCCCACTAAATGAGATAATAAAGGCATTTAAAGAACACTACGGAGAGGAGAGAGTAAATAGATGGATAGAGCTTTTTGAAAAAACAGGGAAGATATCCTTAAGGGACTTTATAAAGGAAAAGGTATGGAAGGGAGGAAATTAAGATGGAATGTCAAAAAGAGAAAAATCTGAAGGAATGCACATGCACATATGAACCATGCAATAAGAAAGGCATGTGCTGTGAGTGTCTGAGATATCATTTAAGAAATAGAGAGCTTCCTGGATGCTGTTTCCCGAAGGATGCAGAGGCAACATATGATAGATCATTTGAACACTTTGCAAGACTTGTGCAAGAAGGAAAGATATAGAGTAGCTGTTGCACTAAGTGGTGGAATAGATTCTACTGCCTCAGCGATAATACTAAAGGAAAAGGGATATGAGGTGATAGGGCTTTCAATGTATACATATGATAGTTCCTTAGGCCTTCCATCTGGCATCAAGGCATGTTTCGGCCCTTTGCAGGAGGAAAACATTGAGTATGTAAGATATGTGTGTAAGAGGCTGGGTATTCTTCTACACATAGTAGATCTGAGAAAGGAGTTTAGGGAGCTTGTAATAGAATACTTTAGGAGAGAGTATCTTTCAGGAAGGACACCGAATCCATGTGTAAGATGTAATGAGAAGATAAAGTTTGATCTCCTTTTTAAAAGAGCAAAGGAAAAGATAGAGGTAGATCTTTTTGCAACAGGTCATCATGCAAGAATAGAAAGGAAAGGAGAAAGGTATTGCCTGAGGAAGGCATATGACAAAAGGAAGGATCAGAGCTACTTCCTCTATAGGCTAAGACAGGATCAGCTTTCTAAGATAATTTTCCCTGCGGGAGGATATAAGAAGGATCAGCTTAGAAATATAGTAAGCTCTTATGGAATAGAAATAAGGAGGGAGAGCCAGGACTTTATATCTGGAAGATCCTATGATGTCCTCTTTAAGAAGGACGAAATAAGGAAAGGATCCATTTTAGACAAGGATGGAAATATAATTGGAAGACATAAGGGGATAATCTATTACACCGTGGGCCAGAGGAGGGGGATTGGGATCTCTTCTAAGAGACCACTTTATGTAATAGAGATTGATGCAAAAAGAAATAGCATCGTAGTAGGTCATAAGGAGGATACATATTCTAAGGGTCTTATTGCAAGGGAGGTAAATCTTATATGCCCGGATATATCCTTTCCAGCAAAGGCAAAGGTAAAGATAAGACAGCAGCACAGAGAGGCAGATGCAGTGCTTTATCCGATAAAAAATGGTATAAAGGTTACATTCGAAGATAAGCAGATGGCAGTTACTCCTGGTCAATCTGCTGTGTTTTATAAGGAAGATACAGTATTAGGAGGGGGGATTATAGAGTCTCCAATAAGAGAATAAGAGGGGAGAAGAGATATGGCTTCTGTAAGGATAATAGGGACAGGCTCTTATGTTCCACCAAAGGTCCTTACCAACTTTGATCTACAAAGGATGGGTCTTGATACATCTGATGAATGGATTGTCCAAAGAACAGGGATAAAGGAAAGGAGGATAGCTGATCCAGATGTATATACATCTGATCTTGCATGTGAGGCAAGCAAGAAGGCACTTGAGGCAGCAGGATTAAGGCCAAATGATATAGACCTCATTATACTTGCAACAATAACACCTGATACATGCTGCCCATCTGGTGCAAACTGGCTTGAGGCAAAGCTTGGGGCAGAAAAGGCAGTATCCTTTGATGTAACTGCTGCCTGTTCAGGTTTTGTTTTTGCCCTAAATGTTGCAGAAAAGTATCTGAAGACAGGTGCATGTAAGTATATCCTTGTTGCTGCGGCAGAAATAATGAGCAGGACATTGGACTGGACAGACAGAACCTCTTGTATCCTTTGGGGAGACGGCGCAGGTGCTGCTGTTCTTACCATAGGGGATGAAGGTGCTGAACTTCTCTCTACCCATATACACACAGATGGAAAGAATGGAAAGGATCTTCTCCTTCCTGGTGGTGGTTCTATGACAACTCCAATATCCCATGAGAGCGTAGATAAGAAGCTTCATACATTAAAGATGATAGAAGCAAACATGAGCTTTAAGATAGCAGTGAGGAGATTTATTGATTCCATAAAGGAAGCAGCAGAGCACAATAACATAGATGTCAAGGATATAGACTGGATTATACCCCATCAGGCAAATCTAAGGATGTTTCAAGCAATCTCAAAAAGCCTTAATATACCAATAGAGCGCTTTTATATAACCATCCATAAGTATGGGAACATATCATCTGCATCCTGTGCCATAGCATTGGATGAGGCAATAAGGGATGGAAGCATCAAGAAAGGGCAACTCGTTTGCATACCCGTATTTGGTGGAGGCCTTACCTGGGGAAGTGCTCTTATCAGATACTAAGTCCTAAGACTGTTCCTTCATAGATTGCTGTCTTTGCACTTCTTGGTTCAAGACAATCTCCAATCTGATGTATCTCGTATGGCATGTTCTTTATCTGCTCATATAGCCTTGTATCTGGCCTGTTTCCAATGCTTATAATAACCCTCTCTGCTGGTATAAACTCGTATTCACCTCTACTTTTTACCCAAACACCATTTTCCTCTATCTTTTCCAACACAGATTCTGTCATGAATTTTACATTATTTTCTGAAAGCTTCCTTAAAAGGACCTTTCTTGTAATGCTTTCAAGTCCTATTCCTATTTTTGAAAGCATCTCCACAATAGTTACCCTTGATCCTGCCTCTGCTAAGTGGAGTGCAACCTCACAACCTGTGGGACCTCCTCCAATGACTACGGTTTCCTTTGGTATAGGAAACTCCTGAGTAAGTATTTCAGATACTGGGATCACAATATCTTTATCCACACCAGGAAGATCAGGGATAATAGGATATGAGCCAGTAGCAAGGACAACCACATCTGGATCCTCTCTTTTTACGATCTCTGGTGTTACTTCTGTGTTCAATATGCATTCTACTCCGTATTTCCTTATCTGACTTTCGTGATAATTGATTATATTCCTTATCTCCTTCTTATATGTTGTTGCACTTCCAAGGACAAGCTGTCCTCCCAAAAATGGCTTTTTCTCAAACAGCCTTACCTTATGTCCCCTTTTTGCAGCTATCCAGGCAACATTCATTCCAGCAGGACCACCACCTACTACCATGATCCTCTTTATCTTCTCAGCAGGCCTGAATATCAGTTCCTTTTCCCTTCCAAGAAATGGGTTTACGAGGCATTCTACCCTTCCCTTCTTAAATATTGACTCCATACAATTGCAGCATGCTATACACATGTTTATTTCATTTATCCTTCCCTCTTTTGCCTTTTCTGGAAGTTCAGGATCTGCAAGAAGTGCCCTTCCCATACAGATAAGATCTGCCCATCCCTTAGAAAGTATGTCATCCGCTACAATGGGATCATTTATCCTTCCTGCCGTCATAACAGGAATACTTACTGTCTCTTTTATCTTTCCTGCAGAATCAGCTATGCAGGCCTTTTTCATATACATTGGCTGGGAGATCCACTCAGGTGTTGCATCACATCCAGCAGATACATTGATTATGTCTATTCCAGCGTCAATGAGGATCTTTATTATCTCGATACTCTCTTCTACTGTGAGTCCGTTAGGAACAAACTCCTGTGCACTTATCCTAAATGAGATTGGAAAATCCCATCCAATCCTTCTTCTTATCTCCTCTACTACCTCCCTTGCAAACCTTGTCCTTCCATTTATGTCTCCACCATATTCATCTTCCCTTATGTTTGAAAACTTAGACAGAAACTGATTTATCAAATAGCCATGAGCTCCATGTATCTCTATCAGATCAAATCCTGCCCTTACTGCCCTTTCTGCTGCATCAGCAAACTTTTTTATTAGCTCTCTTATCTGTTCCTTTGTAAGAGGGTCAACCTTGCTTTTTATAGTAGGGCATGGAAGGGGAGATGGAGCTACTGGATTCTGCTTTATCACCTTTGGAGAGGTCTGC
>JALVZP010000049.1 GCA_027037575.1 Desulfobacterales bacterium
AAGGGAAAGCAGAAAATTGCTGAATTTCACATTTAACTCACGTAACATAAGATGTCTCCTGTTTTATTTTTTAATAGTATTATCGGTTAGTTTCCTAAATTTGTTCGGTTATTTACAGACTGTTGCCAAATTTGAAATTGATAGCACGAAAAGTATTAAAAATGGCAAATTTTCTGTATTCTTAACACTCTTGTAATAAATGCCAATAATTTGATAATAAAGAGCTCAGATGAGGGCAGTAGTTCAGAGGGTAAAAGAGGCAAAAGTAGAGGTTAAAGGGAAGATTGTTGGTTCTATCAGGGAAGGTTTGCTTATATTCTTAGGGGTTTCAAAGGATGATACAGAAAAGGATTGTGATTATCTTTCAAATAAGATAGTAAACTTGAGGATATTTCCAGATGAAAATGAGCTTTTAAATAGATCCCTTATTGATATAAATGGATCTG
This sequence comes from Desulfobacterales bacterium, assembly GCA_027037575.1. GTDB lineage: Bacteria > Desulfobacterota > DSM-4660 > Desulfatiglandales > JALVZP01 > JALVZP01. The sequence continues at coordinate 447 of JALVZP010000049.1, forward strand.
CACTGATAGTTTCCCAGTTTACTCTACTTGGAGACTGTAGAAAGGGAAGAAGACCCTCATTTGCAAATGCAGCTCCTCCAGAAAAGGCAAGGGTGCTTTATGAGAAGTTTATAGAGAAGGTGGAAGAAAAGGGAGTTCATGTAGAAACAGGGATATTTCAGGAGATGATGCAGGTATATCTTATAAATGATGGGCCTGTAACACTTCTCTTAGACAGCAAAAAACTATTTTAAAAATGGAAGAGAAAAAAGGATTTTTCAAAAAGCTTAAAGAAAGGCTTTCTAAGACAAGATCTAATATAGTTGGAAGGCTTGATAGGATATTTTTTGGAAAAAAGGAGATAACAGAAGAGGTCTTAGATGAGATAGAGGAGGTCCTATTTACCTCTGATATAGGAGTAGAGACTGCACAAAAGATTATAGACAATGTAAGGGAAAAGGTAAGCAGAAAGGAGCTAAATGATCCTGAAAGATTAAAAGAGGCACTCAAAGAAGAGATACTAAATATCTTAAAGAGTGCTCCAGAAAAGGAGATTTTATATCCAAAAGGAAAACCATTGGTCATAATGATGGTAGGAGTAAATGGAGTTGGAAAGACAACTACTATAGGAAAGCTTGCATATAAGATGAAGGAGGATGGGAAAAAGGTTCTTCTTGCTGCTGCTGACACTTTCAGGGCTGCTGCAATTGAGCAGCTATCTATCTGGGCAGAAAGGGCAGGTGCAGCCTTAGTGAAAAAAGAGGAAGGAACAGATCCATCTGCTGTTGTATTTGATGCATTGGATATTGCAAAAAATAAGGGATATGATGCTGTGATAATAGATACTGCTGGAAGGCTTCATACAAAAAAGAATCTCATGGATGAGCTAAAAAAAATAAAAAGGGTATGTGGAAAAAAGATTCCTGGATCTCCACATGAAACATGGCTTGTCCTTGATGCAACCACTGGCCAGAATGCAATATCTCAGGCAGAGATGTTTAATAGCTCAATTGGAATAAATGGTATTATTCTTACAAAACTGGATGGAACAGCAAAAGGAGGAGTAATTGTTGGAATAGTTGATAAGCTCCATATACCTGTCTTATTTATTGGGATTGGAGAATCCATAGAAGATCTCAGGCCATTTGAACCTGAATGGTTTGTAAAGGCACTATTTGAATAACTACAGTGCCCTCATCCACTCTGGTCTAAGTGGAATCTCTCCCTGAAGTGCCTTATCTATTACCCTAAGTGCCTCTTCCTTTCCTTCTGGATAACTTATCTTTAACGGAAGATAGTTTGATGCATGATTTGAAAAGAAAAGACCTTTGCTTAGATTTGTATAATATATCATCTCCCTTAACTCAATTAAAAGCTTTTCTTGTGATGGAAGCTCAAATCTTCCATGAACATAATCATCATGAAGTGGTGTTCCTGGAATAAGCATCAAGGTAAGTGCACCAACATAGTCTGGATCCATTTCTGTAAGAAGTTCACCTGTCTTTCTTGCATGTATTAAGGATCTTTCTCTTCCTCCTATTCCAAGTAGCACAGTAACAGAAAGCTTTATTCCAGCATCCATTACCTTTTTTCCCATCTCAAGTATTGTCTTTGAACTTACACCTTTTCTTACCCTTTTAAGAACAACATCATCTCCAGATTCAACACCCATATAGATGATTCCAAGCTTCCTCTTTCTAAGCTCTATCAGATCCTCCAAACTCTTCATCTTTATACTCTTTGCATTTGCATATATCCCTATTCTTCTTACCCATGGAAGATACTCATTTATCTTATCCAGTATCCAGATAAGTCTCTTTTGAGGGATAATAAGGGGATCTCCATCCATTAAAAATACCCTATCCTGATTCCTCATATATTTGGATGCAAACTTTATGTCCTGTAGAATTGTCTCATTATCCTTTATCCTGAATCTCTTGTCCTTATATGTTCCACAGAATGTACATTTATTATGAGAACATCCTACAGTTACTTGAAGAAGTATGCTGAATGCCTCACTTGGCGGTCTAATTATTGTTCCCTCATAGTGCATTCCTTGCATACAAGATCCTCCTTAGTGGCAACTGCCACAGCTTGTGCTTGTTCAGGTAGAGCAAGAGGATGATCCAGAAGAAGGTGTAAAGTTTTCTCCACTCTTAAATGCAAAGGAAGACATAAGTCTTTCCACATTCTTTCCCTTACACTTTGGACAAAGAACCTCCTCATCCTTTTTTAACACAAGTGTTTCAAATGATTCATTGCAGTCTAAGCACTTAAATTCATATATTGGCATCCCTTTCCCCCTTTTCTATGTATTCAATTACAAGCGCACTTATTAAAGGAAACATGATCTCATTATGACCAATAAAATAGTATCCCTTTCCTCCATAAGCTGTTGGCCTTTGAACCACATTTGTCATTGCCCTATATTGCCTGTTAAAGTCAAGTGTTATGGAAGTAAACTTATAGATATTATATCCCAAATTCCTTACAAGGCTCAATGCCTTCAAAAACACCTCAGGAATTATTACTGCTGATCCAAGATTTATAAATACTCCTCCCTCAAGCTGAGATATAAGGTTTGAAAATATTCTAAAATCCCTATGAGATGTATATCCTATAGCTTCTGGATCTACCTCTGGATGCATATGTATTATATCTGTCCCTATTGCAACATGAACAGTTACAGGAACATTTAGCCTATATGCATTTGCCAGGATACTATATTCTATGTAAGGAAAATCCTCTTCTAATAGCTTCATTCCAATAGCCTCACCAAGTCCCAAGCCATTTTTTCTTCCATCCTTTATTGCATTATTCAGAAATTTCCCTGTCTCTTCTGCCATTCCAAACATCCCATCCCTAAGCTCTTCTAAGACATCCTCTGATGTCTTTCCAGCCATTGCTATCTCAGTATCATGAATTATTCCTGCTCCATTCATTGCTATAGCACTGATTATCCCCTTTTTCATAAGATCAATAATAATTGGGCTTAGACCAAGCTTTATTGGATGAGCTCCCATTCCAAGAATAATCAGCTTCTTATTTAAAAAAGAATCCCCAATAGCCTTAACAATCTCTTTTAGATCCTTTGAACAGAGGATATCTGGAAGGCTATTTAGCCAATCAATAAGTGATCCACCTTTCCAAGGCTTTGCAAAACTTTTTATATCTACCTTGCTTTTCCTTTCCCTTAAGGAATATCTCTTTATTCCGTCTAAGGAGATTGGACTTTTATCTATCTTTGACATCTATCCCTAATTATCTGATCTACAAGCTGGCATATAATATGAGCTGCCATAATATGTGCTTCCTGTATCCTTGGAACACTATCAGATCTCACTATTATTGGTAAATCTACTAAATCTTTAAGCCTTCCACCATCCTTTCCCAAAAATGCAGATGTGTATATTCCCATCTTATTAGCAACCTCTGCAGCCTGAATCAGATTTTCAGAATTCCCACTTGTGCTTATAGCAAGAAGTATGTCTCCATTTTTCCCTATTGCCCTTATCTGCTTTGAAAATACCTGATCAAATGAGTAGTCATTTGATATGCTTGTAAGAACAGATGTATCTGTAGTAAGAGAGATTGCAGGAAGTGGATCCCTTTTTATCAAGAATCTATTTACAAACTCTGCTGCAATATGCTGTGCATCTGCTGCACTTCCTCCATTTCCACAAATAAGAAGCTTATTTCCATTTAAGAATGCATCTGCTATTTTCTCTGCTAAGGATATAAGATTTGAGGCATTTTCCTTTATAAAGTCCCTCTTTACATTTATGGCCTCTTCCAAGATTGAATAGATTATCTCTTTCATCACCTAAGTTCTGAAAGCTTATTTATTACATCTGCAACAGTGCTTATCTCTTTTTCCTGAATAGTTCTTGCATCTAAGATGACATTTTCTTTTTCAATCCTGCTTATTATAGGAGGATCATAGAATCTAAGCCATCTTTCTATTTCAGATGCAGA
>JALVZP010000050.1 GCA_027037575.1 Desulfobacterales bacterium
CCCTTTTCAAATGCCTTTATCAGCTCTTCATCCCTTGAATAATGGGCAAGTATCCTCAATTCTATCTGACTGTAGTCAGCAGACATAAGAAGATATCCATCTTCTGCAATGAATGCCTTTCTTATAAGTCTTCCTTCAGGATCCTTTGCAGGTATATTCTGGAGATTTGGTTCACTGCTGCTCAATCTTCCTGTTGCTGTTACAGTCTGATTATAGGATGTATGAACCCTATGTGTTAAAGGATCTGCCATGCTTATTAAGGTATCTATGTAGGTGGACTTTAGCTTGGAGAGTGTCCTATATTGAAGGACTAAGGAAGGGACTTTACTATTGAATGCACACAGCTTCTTTAAGACATTTACATCAGTAGAATACCTCTTTGTCTTTGTCTTTTTTAAAGGAGGAAGTTTCAGCTTTTCGAATAGGACAAAACCGAGCTGCTGGGGTGAATTTATGTTAAAACGCATCCCGACTTCTTTATATATCTCCTCTTCTATCTTCCTCAGCTTAATTGTAAATTTCCTTGAAAGCTCCCTTAAAAATTCTATATCCACCTTTACACCTGCCATTTCCATATCTACAAGAACAGGAACAAGCCTCATCTCTATCTCATAAAAGAGCTCTTCATTATGATCTTCTTTTAGCCTTTTTTCTAAGATGTCCTTTAGTCTAAGCGTATAGTCTGCATCTTCACATGAATACTTCACTGCTGTTTCAATATCTACCTGAGAAAAATCCTTCTTTCCCTTTCCTACAACCTCATTGTATTTCATCATCTTATGTCCAAGATAATATTCTACTAAGTAGTCCAGATTGTGTTTTTTTAAGCCAGGGTTTATGACATAGGAGGCAACCATTGTATCAAAGTAAATACCTCTAAGCTCGATTCCATGCCTTCTTAAGACCTCTACATCATACTTTATATTGTGTCCTATCTTCCTTATCTTCTTGTCTCCCAAGACCTCCTTTAGTAGATCCTTGACATGCTCTAAGCTTAGCTGATCTTTCATCCCGATATAGCTGTGTCCTAAGGGTATATAGTATGCCTTCTTTGGCACCCATGCCATTGAGATTCCCACAAGCTTAGCTTTAAAAGGATCTTCACTTGTGGCCTCTGTATCAACAGAAAGGATCTCTTCTCCTCTTATTTCCTTTATTAGCTCCCTTAATTCTTCTATGTCATTGCAGGATCTATAATCTACATCCTCTTCCTTTCTGGGAAGGAACTGCTTTAAAAGCTCCCTAAATTCAAGTTCCCTGAATATACTTACGAGTCCTTCCTTGTCAGGCTCTCTTACCTTAAGCTCAGAGATATCTACTTTAAGGGGTGCATCAGAGTCTATTCTTGCAAGCTTCTTGCTCAAGAATGCAGAGTCCTTATGTTTTTTTAAATTCTCTTTTAATCTCAACTGATTTATTTTATCCAGATTCTCGTATATCCCCTCTAAGGAGCCAAACTGTTTTATGAGCTTTATGGCAGTCTTCTCTCCTATACCTGGAACACCTGGAATATTGTCAATGCTATCTCCTGCCAATGCTAAGACATCCAAATACTTAGAAGGATCAAATCCAAGCTCCTTCTTCAGTCTCTCATAGTCAATCCTTTCATCCTTCATTGTATCCCAGAGAATCACATTTAGAGTTACAAGCTGTTTAAAGTCCTTATCTCCTGTAACAATAACCACTTCATATCCCTCTTTCTCACATATCTTTGCCAGTGTAGCAATGATGTCATCTGCCTCATAGCCTTCAATCTCTATTCTCTTTATGCCAAGTTTCTCTATTATCTCCTTTATCTTTGGTATCTGAATATTCAGGTCATCAGGAGTAGCTGGACGATTTGCCTTGTATTCTGAATACATTTTGTGTCTAAAGGTAGGAGCCTTGGAATCTAATACAACAGCCATATATTCTGGTCTCTCTTCAGAAAGGAGCTTAAGGAGCATCCTTGTAAAGACATATATCGCGTTTGTAGGAAAACCCTTTGAGGTGGAGAGATTTCTTACTGCATGATAGGCCCTATGGATATAGGAAGTACCATCTATCAAATAGACCCTTTTATTATCTGGCATACTCTACTGCCCTTGTCTCTCTGATCACAGTCACCTTTATCTGGCCAGGATAGGTAAGCTCCTTTTCTATCTTATTTGCAATCTCCTTGCATATCATATACGCCTCATCATCACTTACCATCTCTCCCTCAACTATTACCCTAAGCTCTCTCCCTGCCTGGATCGCATATGCCTTTACAACACCCTTAAATGACATTGCTATTTCTTCCAGATCCCTTAGCCTCTTAATATATGTCTCAAGCATCTCCTTTCTTGCACCAGGTCTTGCTCCTGAAAGGGTATCTGCTGCCTGGACAAGTATTGCAAGGATGCTTTCTGGTGGAACATCCTCATGGTGGGCAGCAATTGCATGGACAACCTCTTCAGATTCTCCATACTTCTTTGCCAAATCGGCCCCTATAATGGCATGAGGACCTTCTACCTCATGATCTACTGCCTTTCCTATGTCATGGAGCAGTCCCGCCCTTTTTGCCTTCTTCACATCAAGTCCAAGCTCAGATGCCATTATTCCACAGATAAATGCCACTTCTATGGAGTGCTGCAACACATTCTGTGCATAGCTTGTCCTATACTTCAGCCTTCCAAGAAGCCTTATAAGCTCTGGATGGATACCATGGACACCCACATCAAATGCAGCCCTTTCTCCTGCCTCCTTTATTGTCTCCTCTACCTCCTCAGTTACCTTTGCAACAACCTCCTCAATCCTTGCAGGATGTATCCTTCCATCATATATCAGCCTTTCTAATGCGATCTTTGCAACCTCCCTTCTTATAGGATTGAATCCGGAAAGGATAACTGCTTCTGGAGTATCATCTATTATCACATCTACACCAGTAGCTGCCTCTATTGCCCTTATATTTCTTCCCTCCCTTCCTATAATCCTTCCTTTCATCTCCTCATTTGGAAGATGGACAACAGAAACTGTCTGTTCTGCTACATATTCTCCTGAGTATCTCTTAATAGCAAGGGCGAGGATCTCTTTTGCCTTTCTATCTGCTTCTGCCTTTGCCTCTGTCTCTATCTTCCTAACAAGCTTTGCAGCCTCATTTCTTGCCTCTTCTTCCATTGATTTTATCAGCATCTGTTTTGCCTCTTCCTTGGATATTCCTGCCAGCTCTTCAAGTCTCCTTTGTTGTTCCTTCTTTAGCTCCTCTATTCTCCTGTTATCTTCTTCTAACTTTTGTATAATTTCATTTATTTCTCTTTCCTTTTCGTTAATTCTCTCTTCTTTCTTTTCTAACTGTTCTATCTTTTTATCAATAGTCTCTTCTTTATGAAGGAGTCTTTTTTCTTGAAGAAGGAGCTGATCCTTCTTTTCCTTTGCCTCCTTTTCGAACTCTACCTTCATCTGATAGAGAAGATCCTTTGCCTTAAGTTCAGCCTCTTTTTTTATATTCTCAGCCTCTTTTTTTGCCTGAGAAATAAGTTCCTTGGAATATTCCTCTGCCCTTTCAATCTTTTTTTCTAAGACCCTTTTTCTAATGAAAAATCCAGCAGGAATACCCAATATTAGCCCTAATGCCACAAATGCAATTATGTATGTGAATGTCATGGCTTTCACTCCTTTTTTATCTGAGGAGCAGGCAATAATAGGAGAGGAAAATAGGAGATAATTGGATGGTGTCTATCTCAAAAGGATATTTAATTCTGGTTACATCAATATTTCTACATCTGTCACATATATATCAGACTTTAGACTTTATTTAATTTCAAATCTCATAATTTTCTTAATATATTTAAGGGCTTAATCCCCTATTTCCTCTCCAATAGCTGAATCTATATTATAATTTATTGCCTGCACCTTCTTTTTTCTATTTATTTCTTTTCTTAGTAGCAATAAATAATCACTTGCTATCTCAAATGCAGCTAATATGGCAATCTTTTTCTCTGTCAGCTCCGGAGATGCTTCTTTTATCTGTCTACATCTCTCATCCACAAACCGAGCAATCTTTAATACTTCCTCTTCTCTAAGATCACTTTCTATTATGTACTCAGTATCTAAGATCCTAACCCTTACTCTATTATTCACATTTTATTCCTCAATATCTGTATCAATTTGATCAATCTTATCTAAAACATACTTAATCCTTTCACGTGCCCTTTCTTTATCTGACTGTAATTCTTCAATCTGTGCCTTTAGCTCTGCTATGGTCTTTTCTTGCTCCTGAACCTTGTTCTCCAAGGATAACTTTTCATCTCTTAATTTAACTACAAGTTTTATAAGCCGATCAATCTTTTCTTCCAATATCTGTAATTGATCCTGTTCCTCTTCTATATGCTCTACTTCTTCTATCTTTTCCCTCTCATTTGCATA
>JALVZP010000051.1 GCA_027037575.1 Desulfobacterales bacterium
CGAAGTAGAAATGCTATTTCTTTATTATTTTCCTTTAATGTTTTTATTGCATCAGAAAAGGAAAAGACTGTTATTTGCTTGGGAGATATACCTTGTGGGATCTTTTTAAGCACCACCTCTGGCCTTAAGGATTCTACCCTTAGCCATATATTTTCTTTTTCCTTTAGTTTTTCTTTGCTTTGGACCAAAAGGGAAGTATCAGAGAATCTTACAAGATAGAGCTCATCGGTTATACTCTTTTGGACAAATGCCTTAACTATCTGACCTATGCTTTTAAATATCCTCCTTGGCTCAAATTGGGATATTGCTATTATAGAATTTATTTCTGAAAGAAGGGTCATTTTAGATGAAAGAGCTCCTTTAATTCCTCCTCTATTTTATCTGGATCTGGTGAATTATAGCTGAGGAGATTTTTTAGATGGGAAATGGAGTTCAGGTCTGTTGCAATAAAAGAGAGTGCAAAACCATTTTTATCATGCCTCAATACCTTTGCTTTAAATCTAAGAACTATATCCTTGCTTAATGATATTTTTACATCACACAGCTCTCCAATATCAGGTCTTTCTTCCCGGGCATATACATAGAGCCCTCTAAGGGATATATCCTTTGCCTTATTGCTTATCAGTTTTCCCTTTTCTGAGCAGACCTCTACCTTTGCATCAAAGAATACCCTTAAATTTTTTCTCTTATCAATCTCCATTTATGCTGCCCTCTTTCCCATGAGATAATCTACTGCCTTTTCCAGTCCATCTAAGGTAAGTTCAAACATTGGAAAGATCTTTCTTATGATATTTATGGTATAAACATAAGGCCATTCCTTTGAATCCCTCGGATTAAGCCAAACAGAGTAGGGAAAAATCTGAGCAATGAACTGAAGCCTCTGATAGCTTGGTATTGTGCTTCTTTCCTCCACATGGATTGAACCTTCAGTTGCTGTAAGCTCATATGGGGCCATGCTTGCATCTCCAACGATAATGAATCTCGTCTCAGGATCAAATCTTACAAGCTCATCCACCCTGAATGGCTTTTTCCTTCTTGGAGGATCCTCCCAGAGATAATCGTATATGGTGTTGTGAAAGTAAAATACCTTCAGATCCTTAAACTGTGCCCTTGCATAGCTAAAAAGTGTCTGGACAACATCCACATAGGGTTCCATTGACCAGCCACCATTGTCAATGGCAAGTATTACCTTTAGCCTATCCCTTAGGCTTCTCTCAAATACTATCTCTATTTCCCCACCATTCTTTACTGTCTGGTATATGCTCTCCCTTACATTTACCACATCCTTTGGACCAACAGGGACAAGATGTTTCAGCCTCTTTAATGCCTCTCCTATCTGTGATTGGGTAAGGGGGCCTTGCTGGGAATAATCCCTATATCTTCTATCAAGTGCAACCTTGATTGCAGACCTATTTCTGGATATTCCTCCTATCCTCATTCCTCCTGGATGATAGCCAGAATGACCAACAGGGGATGTTCCCCTTGTTCCTATCCACTTGTTTCCACCATGATGCTCTTCCCTCTGCTCCTTTAACCTGTCCAGGAAATACTGGACAAGCTCTTCAGGACTCATCTTCTTTATTTCAGCCTCATCTATCCCAAGAACATGGGCAAGCTCTTCAGGTTCTTTAAGCCATTCCTCTAAGAGTGCCTTTACAAGCTCTTTTAATTCCAATTCATCAGGTTCTTCAAGCTCTACACCATGGAAATAGTGGGCAAATGCCTGATCATACAAGTCAAAATATCTTTCACTCTTTATAAGTATGGATCTTGCAGCAACATAGAAGTCATCTAAGGAATTTATAAGGCCCATACTTAAGGCCTTCTGCAATTGCAGAAATGAGGTAGGAGTAACTGGTATTCCAAGCTCTCTTAAAAGATAGAAAAAGTTTGTAAACATTATCTAAACCACCTTCCCCTTATACTTGTCTTCACGCCCTTTCTTCTTTCTACATACTCCTTTGCTGCAAATAGATCAGGACTTTTCTTAAATAGCACGCCAAGGTAAGGTATATCTCCCTTTACAAGATCCTTTACATCAAAGTCTGGGTCTGCCCTCAATGCCCTGATCCAGTTTATAAGTTCCCTTGTTGCAGGCTTTTTCTCTATACCATCCAGACTCCTCAGCTCATAAAAAACCTTTATGGCATTTTCTAATAGATCCTTTGTTATATCAGGAAAATGAACCCTTATTATCCTTCTCATCATATCAGGATCTGGGAATGGTATATGATGAAATATACACCTCCCAAGAAAAGGATCGGAAAGATCCCTCTTTGCGTTTGATGTAATTATAACAATTGGTCTATGTTTTGCCTTTATTGTCTTATCTATCTCTATGATATCAAACTGCATCTGATCCAATACATCCAGCATATCGTCCTGAAAGTCTGAATCTGCCTTATCTATCTCGTCTATAAGAAGGACCACCTTTTCGTCAGAGACAAATGCCTGACCTATCTTTCCCATCCTTATATAGTCTTCAATATTGCTCACATCCCTCTTTGAGTCTCCAAAACGGGCATCATTTAGTCTTGTAAGGGTATCGTATTGATAGAGTGCATCTATCAGCTTCATATTAGACTTCACATTCAGCACAATAAGTGGCATATTTAGCGCCTCTGCAATTGCATGGGCAAGCATGGTCTTTCCTGTCCCGGGCTCTCCCTTTAGGAGAAGAGGCATTTCAAGTGCAATCGCAATGTTTACCACCTTTGCAAGCTCTTCATCCAATACGTATTTGGATGCTCCTGTAAATCTCCTTATCATCTTCCTACTCCTTTACTTTATTTTAGTAGCCATTTATGCTTTCAAATATATGAGCAGGTGTAAGAAGTATCCTCTTTAACATGTTAAATGTTCCCTTTACAAGATGCTCTATAGGGACCTGCTTTACTTCTACGTTCCTGAGAGGACCTTTTATTTTAAAGTAATAAAGGGTGATCCTTTTTTCCTTACCCCCTATTATATATCCGACAAGTGGTAATTTTCCTAAGATGGAATCTATTGTTCCAAGAGGCTGGATAGCAACACCAAGATCAATATATTTTTTGCTTAGATCAAGCCTTCCTTTTGCTGCGGCATTTAATGCCTTACTCTCTAAGACCATCTTATCAGAGCTTACTATACCATCTTTAACAGAGGCATCTATCTTTATCAGATCGAATGGAACACCATCTCCAAACACATCCAGTGGATTAAATTTCCATATATTGGCAAGGCTGAAAAAGTCAAGTATTTTTAAAACTGGCTGTGCCTTGTATATCTTCCCATCCTTCACAAGTATAACTATTTTCCCCTTCATATGAGATATAAACTGGGCTATATCTGGCGTATCAGAGTATATTTCTGATTTCATACTCATTTTTCCATCAATATATCTTTTTATTCCAAGACAGGAAAATATACAATCCAAGGGCATTTCCTTTGTTCTTATCCTCAGATGATAGGCATCTTTTTCTTTGTAAAACAAGATATTCCCATAAGGAAGATCAGAGGAAAGCTTTTTTATAAGAACATTTCCTTTTCTTAATCCTATCTTTGTATTAAGTGGACTGAATACAAGATTTTTGCATACTGCCTTTGTAATACCAATATCTATATCCAGATTGCTTTTTGTTAGAAAACTATTTTTTTTCTTTTTCCTTTTCTCTTTAAAGAGAGAAGATATTTCAAGCAAATTAAATTCATTTATTCTTAAAGAAAGGCTTCCATCAAATCCATCCCAGCCTCTTATTTTTCCTGTTAAATAAAATGGATATTCTTTAAAGATTCCGTTTGCAGAAGATATAATGATTTTTTTGCCCAAAAATTTTAGATAGAATTTAGAATCTCTAATAGAAAAATCACCTGTTTTTATAAAAAAATTGCCTACCTTTAATTTGCCAATCAGAGTTGTCTTAAGTGGATCCGAAAAAAAATATCTAATTTTTAAATCAGAGTTAATTGTCCCATTTATACTATTTATTCTTTCCAATGAAATACCAAGATATTTAATTGGCAGATTCCTCCCTCGAAGATGTAAAAAAAGGTCCTTCTTCTTTATAATTCCAGATAGATAAAGACTTGATCTTTTAAACAAAAACAGAATCTTTTTAATAAATAATTTTTTTACACAATATTTCAGAGAAAAGCTCATTGAAAAAGGAGAAGGAGTAAATGAGACCTGTTTTCTTTTTATAAAAAGCCTCTTTGAAGAGATAATACCAGATCCTTTCCATCCATCTTTGACTTTCTTTAATTTTACTTTAAACTTAGCAGGCCCTTTAATAATGATTTTATTCCCAATATACATCTTCATTATTTTTTCCGTATCTGCAATGCCAGAAAGAAGAAGAGATATATTCTTAAAAGATTGATCAGTATTTGCCTTTAAA
>JALVZP010000052.1 GCA_027037575.1 Desulfobacterales bacterium
CTCCTCAATATCTCCAGGATACCTGGTGGATTAAGATTTTTGCTCAACATGAGAAGTGATATACTCTCCATAAGGAGAGAGATTCAGAATGAAGAATTAAAGGCACTTGATAGAGACATAGTGCTACTTTTTGAGCTATGGTTCTGTGAGGGATTCCTTTACTTAGAGGAGATAACCTTAGACTCTACATACAGGCAGATAGAGATAATAAAGAATAGTGATCTTGTTCATCCAATGACGAGCATAGAGGAGATGATAAGTAGGCTTGGAAAGGACAGAAGATGCTTTGCCTTATATCACAGGCTCATCCCACACGAACCCATTGTCTTTATTGAAGTTGCACTTACAAAGGGAATTCCAAGAAAGATTAGCGAGATATTGGAGACAAGGCCAGATGAAAGGCCAGAGGACATAGATACTGCTGTCTTTTATTCCATAAATAATACGCAAAATGGGCTTGCTGGATTAGGTCTTGGAAAGGTGTTGATATTCCGTGTTATGGAGCATCTGAAGAGGGATGATGAGAGGATAAAAAATTTCGTTACATTGAGTCCTGTTCCAAGATTCTGGGAGAGATATCTAAAACCAATATTGGAAGGAAAGGATGACAGATTCTCTCTCAAGTCAGATAGGATCATAAGATTCTTTTCTCAGAAGGAGAGGAAGGTAATAACTGAGAAGGCAGGAATGAGAAAGAAGAGAATTGATTGGAAGGATTTTAACAAGGCACTTCTTTCCATACTCTCTAAGGAAGACTGGCATAAGGATGAAGAGCTTACAAATGCATTAGAAAGGCCAATGATCAGGATAGTATCCCATTATATCCTGAAGGAAAAGACCTCTACTGGAAAACCATTAGATCCTGTTGCAAACTTCCACTTGAGAAACGGAGCAACCGTATCAGAGGACAACATAAACTTCCTTGCAGATACCTCACCAAAGGGGATAAGGGAGTCCTGTACCATAATGGTAAACTATATCTACTCCCTTGCACTTCTTACAAGTATTGGAATATCCCTGAGGTGGCTTGGAAGGATAGTAAGGAAATAGCTATTTTTTTAATTCACTTATTTTTCTATCCAAAAATAGGACCTGCTTTTTTACCTCGCTATTTTGCTTTATTCCCCGCTTCACCTTTTCTAATCCATAGGTAACAGTAGAATGAGCCCTATTTATAGATCTCCCTATCTCTGTGATTGATTTGTCTGTATATTTTCTTGCAAGATACACATAAATATTTCTTGCATTTGTATAGATCTTTTTCCTGGATCTGGATCTCAAATTGTCTGGATCAATTCTATAATGCCTGCATACAATCTCCATTATTTCACTTAAACTAATGATCTTTTCTTCTTCTGGAACAAAGTGAACTGTGGCCTCCTTTACAAGATCAAGATCTATCTTTTGCTTCATCATCTCAGATCTTGCTTTAAGATAGTTTATAATGCTTTCTATCTGCCTAATATCCTTTTTTATCTTAGATGCAAGAAAATCTATTATCTCTTCAGTAAGATCAATCTTCTTTTCCTTTGATTTCTGAAATACTATCTTGAACCTTGTTTCATAATCGGGAAAATCTATAGGTGTAATGAGTCCTGAAGAGAACCTTGAAGTAAGTTCCTTTGAAAGACGAGGTATCCTATTTGGGGGAAGAGAGCTTGTAAATATAATCTTCTTCCCATCATTTATAAGGGAGTCAATAGTATGGGCAAGCTCTATCTGGGTCTTTTCTTTTCCACTTAAAAAGTGGACCTCTTCCAAAAGAAGCACATCACATGCCTTTCTATATCTTTCCTTAAAGGAATCTACCTGTTTTCTCCTTATTGAATATATCAGCTCATTCATGAAATCTTCTGCCGTTACATATATTACCCTTGTCTCTGGATCTTTATTTAAGATCCAATGACCAACTGCCTGAGAAAGATGGGTCTTCCCAAGACCGGTCTCTCCTAATAAAAAAAGTGCTCCATATTTCCATTCTTCACTTTTTGCAATCTCTGTAGATGCATGATATGCAAACTCGTTACATGGTCCAACAATAAATCTTTCAAACACAAAATTTTGATTCAATTTTATTCTTCTTGGTCCTTTTATCTTGAATGCGTCATTTATAAAAAGCTGGTCTGGAGTATAAATAGACCTTGCCCTCTCTTCTTTTTGTCTTGGAATTACCTTTAACTTAATCTCATGCCTCTCTTTTGTAACCTCAAAAAAACAGTCCCTTATAAGAGGCAAGTAATTCTCTGAAACCCATTTACAAGAAAATTTATTAGGACAACCCAGATATATGGTATTTCCCTTTTTTTGAAGAAACTGAATAGGTCTTATCCAAAGGGAGTAGCTATTTTTGGGAATCCTCTTTTCTATTCTATTTTTAACCGCTGTCCAGATATCCTTCATTCAAAAGGCCTATTCTATGTTAGATTTTTATTTATTGGTCTAAAAAGGAGGGGAAGTTGTCAACTTCTCTGAACCCGATTAAATATTGTTCCTGTTAAAAAAACTTTGTTGTAAGAATCGTAAGAAGAAGAGGACAATCTATATGGGAACATCATTATAATATAACTTGCTGAAAAAAAGTCATTTTTTATTGCAGCTATGTGCAGAAAAATCAGGGAAAAATTCAGTAACTGGATTACAACAAAATCCTGTTCTAACTAATTGAATGTGTTTTTTAAATTTTTTGCACCGAAACAATGAAAATGTAATAAATTCAGAGAGTTATTAGGGTATGGAAAGTTATAGGATTTTTTTTTAAAGTTAGGTATAAAGTAAACAATCAAAAAATAAGGAGTCAAAGATGGCACAAATAGATGCATTTTTTAAACTTATGCATGAACAAGGTGCATCTGACTTACATTTAGTAGCAGGTCATCAGCCTGTAATGAGGATTCATGGTGATTTAGAAAGAGTGAAATTTAGGGTCTTAGACAATGATACACTAAAGGCAATGCTTTATGAAATAACACCGGAGCATAAGATGAAAATATTTGAAGAGACTGGAGATGTGGATTTTGCATATGAGGTTCCAGGGCTTGCCAGATATAGGGTAAATCTCTTTATGCAGCTTCATGGAATAGGGGCAGTATTCAGGGAGATCCCTTCTGAGATAAAGACATGTGATGAACTTGGTCTTCCTCCTATAGTGAAAAGGCTTGCTCAGCTACCAAAAGGGCTTGTACTTGTTACAGGACCTACGGGGAGTGGAAAGTCTACAACACTTGCTGCAATAATAGATGAGGCAAACAGGACGAGGAAAGATCACATTATTACTATAGAAGATCCAGTAGAGTTTGTTCATAAGAGCAAGAAGGCAGTGATAAATCAGAGGGAAGTAGGAACTCACACAAAATCATTTAGTGCTGCCCTTCGTGCTGCACTAAGGGAGGATCCAGATATAATCCTTGTAGGAGAGATGAGGGATCTTGAGACTATATCCCTTGCTATTGAGGCAGCAGCAACAGGACACTTAGTATTTGGAACTCTTCATACAATAAATGCCTCAAAGACAGTAGATAGGATAATAGAGGTATTCCCTGTGGATGAGCAGGAGCAGATAAGAAGCACCCTTGCTGATAGTCTTAGAGCTGTTATTTCCCAGACCCTCTTTAAAAGGATAGACAAAAAAGGAAGGGTTGCAGCGCTTGAGATAATGATTGCAACACCTGCTATAAGGAATCTCATAAGAGAAAGGAAGACATATCAGATTCCATCAATGCTTCAGACAGGAAAGAAGTATGGAATGCAGAGTCTGGATGATGCTATTATGGATCTGCTAAAGAAGGGAATAATCAGTCCTGAAGAAGCATTTAATAAGTGTACTGATAAGGCAAGGTTCTTAACATTTTTGAAAAAACCACCAGAAGACTTTACTGAGGCACTATAGGAGGAGGTATCATGCAAAGGCAGCATATAGACTATATACTTCTTTCCATGCTTAATTCATATAAGGATGCATCTGATCTAAACATAACAGTTGGAAAGCCATTTCAGGTAGAGTCTGAGGGTATGCTTAAGCCTGTAAATCTTGATCCACCAATAAAGGAGATTACTCCATATCAGGCAGAGCTATTTGCACTGAATCTGATAAATGGAGACAGGAGGGCTATAAGGGATCTACTCATGCATGGTTCGTGTGATATATCTTACCAGGTAGAAGGAAAGGCAAGGTTCAGGGTAAATATATTTTCCCAAAGGGGAAACTATTCTGTTGTGATGAGACAGCTCCCTACCAAGATACCCACTGTAGAAGAACTTAATCTTCCCAGGGCATTCTATGAGATGACAAATGAAAAAAATGGTTTTATTCTGGTTACAGGTGCTACGGGAAGTGGAAAATCTACATCATTGGCAGCACTTCTGAATGA
>JALVZP010000053.1 GCA_027037575.1 Desulfobacterales bacterium
TTTTCCAGATATCTCTATAAGAGGCTTTGGTGTATTTATCCCCTCTTTTTTTAACCTTTCTCCTATACCAGCAGATATGATCCCTGCCTTCATAACAGATCTTCCAGTTGAAGAAGATTTGTAATATACCCCTTAATCTGTATTGCCTTCATGCCAAGCCTCTTAGAAGGGACTATATCCCTTTCGTATGAGTCTCCTACAAAGATGATATCTTCTGGCCTTTCACCTATCTCCTTTATTGCAAGAAGGAATATATCTGGATCAGGCTTCCTTACTCCAACCCTTTCAGAATCTATTATCACATCCAAATACTTAGACATCCCTGCCTCATCACATATTACAGGGAGATTTCCATAAAAATTAGAGACAATTCCTATCTTGTAAACCCTATTTAGCCTCTTTAAAAGTTTCTTATTCCTCTCCAAGTAATACTCCATATCTTCTGCAAAGCTATCTGCAATTCTTTTCATCCTGATCCTATCATCTATACCAAGTCTCCTGAACTGAAGCCCAAAGTGATATTTGAGGAGAGATCTTAGACCAAGTTGATTTACACGAGGATCCTTACAGCATACCTCGTCTGCAAAATAGAAGGCATCCTTTAGTTTATCAAAGGAGGGATCAATTCCTTCTTCCTTATACTTCCTGTAAACCCTGTCCAGCCAATGCCCACCATCAGAATCAAGTGTTCCACCAAAGTCAAAAAGTATTGCCTTACATCCCTTAAATGAAGATTGGTCCATCTGTCCTTATTCCAAAAAGATATCTTCTAAGTGCATCCAATGGATGATCTATCATGTCATTTAGGGAAGTTGCCTCAAATCCACTATGCAGCATACAATTATCACATTTCCTATTCCTTCCAGGTCCCCACCTTCCCCAATCTGTCTCTTCTATGTATTCCTTGAAACTCTTTGCATATCCTCCATCATCTAAGAGATAGCACGGCCTTTGCCATCCAAATATATTCCTTGTAGGATTTCCCCAGGGTGTGCATGTATATTTCCTGTTTCCAGCAAGAAAGTCCAGGTAGAATATGGTATGATTAAAGCGCCACCTTCTTCCATTCTGATTATATAGGTCTATCAATCTCCTAAAAAGCTCTTTGCTCTTTTTCTTCTCCATAAATAGGCTCTTATCCCTTGCATTTTCATAGTTGAATCCAGGTGCGATTGTTACTCCTTCAACACCAAGATCCATGATAAAGTCCAGAAACCCTGCCATCTTCTCTGCTGATACACCATTGTAAAGGGTGCAATTTATGGTTACCCTGAATCCCCTCTTCTTTGCCTCCCTTATACCGTCTATTACTATCCTGAATGCACCCTTCCTTGAGACAGATCTATCATGCTGCTCCTCATATCCATCCAAATGGATAGAAAAGGTAAAGAATGGAGATGGCCTAAAAAGGGAAAGCTTTTCCTTTAGAAGAATTGCATTTGTGCAGAGATATACAAATCTCCTTCTTGCTATTATACCTTCAACAATCTCCCTTATCTCCTTATGAAGGAGAGGTTCTCCTCCTGCAATGGATACAACTGGTGCACCACACTCCTCTACAGCAGACCAGCACTCCTCCTTTGTCATATATTTCTCTAAGATCTCCTTTGGATGAGCAACCTTTCCACATCCTGGACATCTAAGATTGCACTTAAAGGAAGGCTCAAGCATGAGGACTAATGGATATTTATCCCTTCCTCTTCTTTTCTGCTCTAAAACATACCTGATTACATAGAACTGCTGAAGTATTGGAACTCCCATAGCTTATCGTATATATCCTTTCTTTTTAAACCAGTCAATAGAATCTTTTATTGCTTTATCCACTGGCCTTGGCATATATCCAAGCTCCCTTTTTGCCTTTTCAATAGAAAAGAACATCTTCTTCTTTGACATCTTAACCCCATCCACTGTCATAAAAGGCTCTTTCTTCGTTATCCTTGCCAATGCCTCAACCAGATAGGCCAATGGAAGGATAATGTCTGGAGATATCCTTATCTTCGGAGAAGGCCTTCCAGTAAACTTGGATATCTTCTCTAAGAGCTCTCTTAGTGTAAGATTTTCCCCACCCAATATGTATCTTTCTCCTATCCTTCCCTTTTCAAGTGCCAATATGTGCCCTTCTGCCACATCATCTACATGAACGATATTTAATCCAGTGTCCACATATGCAGGCATCCTTCCAGATGCAGCCTCTATTATGATCCTTCCAGTAGGGGTAGGCTTTATGTCTCCAGGCCCTATGGGAGTGGATGGATTTACAATTACTGCAGGAAGACCATATTTTTTTACCATCTCCCTTACCTTCTCTTCTGCAAGGAACTTGGATCTCTTGTAGTGTCCTATCATATCAGAAAGGCTTGATGGAGTATCTTCATTAGAAGGGCTTCCATTTGGATTAAGCCCTAAGGTTGCAACACTGCTTGTATAGACAATCCTCTTTATTCCCTTCTCTAAGGCTGCCTTCATAATATTTACTGTTCCATGCACATTTGTTCTATACATATTCTCAGGATTTGGGACCCACAATCTATAGTCAGCGGCAACATGAAAGAGGAAATCACATCCATCTAAGGCATTCAATAGGGAGGAATAATTCCTTAGGTCTCCATATACTATCTCTACAGGAAGTCCTTCTATGTTCTCCAGATTGCTTTCTTTTCTTACAAGTGCCCTTACTTTTGCACCTTTTTCAATAAGTCTCCTCAACACCCTTGATCCGATAAATCCTGTAGCTCCTGTAACAAGGGCCTTCATCTTCCCTCACTTAATAGCCTATTTATTACCTTTCTAAAATAGCTTAATGGCTTTGCCCCTTTAATCAGGACACCGTTTATCAAAAAGGATGGTGTTGCATTTATTCCAAATCTCTTTGCAATCCTCATATCCTCCTTTATCTCCTTTTCTATCTCCTTAGAGTTCATATCTTTCTTAAATCTCTCTATGTCCAATTTCAATCTCTTTGCAATCCTTATGTAAAGTCCTTTGTTCAGATTTGGAGAGCTATCAAACAGCATGTCATGATATGGCCAAAACATCCCCTGTTTATGTGCAGCCATAGCAGCCTTTGCAGCAGAAAGGGCATTCTTGTGGATAGAGGAAAGGGGAAGATTTTTAAAAACAAGCCTTATCTTTCCATCATATATCTTCATTAGCTCATCCATCGTGTCTGTTGCCCTTTTACAAAATGGACATTCAAAGTCTGTAAACTCTATTATTGTTATTGGAGCATCCTTTGGCCCAAGGGATGGATTATATGGCTCTATTGGAACATTTATCCTGTGCCTAAATGCATAGCTTAATTCTTCCTTTTCCCTCTTTTCCTTTATATACTCTGTCAGCACATCATATATGAGCTTTGGATTCTTCCTTATCTCCTCCCTTACTATCTCCCTTATCCTCTTTTCTGTAAGGGGTGCTGCAAATAGATTTGTTGAAAAATAGAGTGTAGTTAATATCCCGACGAGGATGCAGTATGGAGAAAAGTAGTATAAGTGACCTTTCTTTATCATCCTATCCAGTATCTTAAGTGCAATTAATCCAAAGATAGCAGAAAAAAATGTTCCTGTTAAGACAGGAAACAGATCTTTTATATGGCTTATCCTGAATGACTCAAGCAAGAATGCCCCTATTATGGCTGGTATGGAAAGCAGAAAGGAGAATCTAAATGCCTTATCCCTTCTTATTCCACACATGATTCCACAGCTTATTGTTGCACCTGATCTTGATATTCCAGGGATTATTGCTACTGCCTGAGATATCCCTATGAGGATTGCCCTTAGGATTCCAACCCTGTCCCTCTTTCCTTCAGGAAAGAATCTGGTCGCTCCGATAATAAGGCCAGTCAAAATGAGCATCACTCCTGCTGTTTCTGCCGAAGAGAATGCCCTTTCAAAATAGTCCTTGAATAAAAATCCTATTATGGCAGTGGGGATAGAACCAGACACTATATCGATTGCTAAAAGGAACTCAGGGTCATCCTTGTTAAAAGAGAATACGGTCTCCAGAATCCTCATTATGTCCTTCCAGAAGTATATAAAGACTGCAATGAGGGTTCCTATGTGAACAGAGCAATCAAATAGTATTTCTGATCTAAGGCCAAACAGTTTCTGAAATATGACAAGATGCCCAGAACTACTAATGGGTAGAAATTCTGTAAGCCCCTGGACAATTCCTAAGATTATTGCATGAAATGTGTCCATAACCTTGTCCTTATATTCTCAAGCAAAAAGCTAAAGAGGATCTTCCAGTGAAATGCAGTTGTCTTAACAATCCCATATCTTTTCCATTTCCTGGAGGATGTGATAGCTGCTCTTGGAACGATTTTTACCTTCCCGATCTTAGATGCCCTGTAGATGAAGTATAGATC
>JALVZP010000054.1 GCA_027037575.1 Desulfobacterales bacterium
GATCTATACTGTCCAATCCAATTCCCATCCTTTCCATATTACTTAAAAGGATATTCCCATTAGCTCCCGTATCAAATAGGATGTTATGTTTAAGACCTTCTATAAGGCATGAAAATCCCCATCCATAAGTGTGTTTCCTATCTATACTTCTATTGTCATATAATATGCTAATCTTCAGCATGTCTGATAAAATATCTTTTTCCTTTTACTGTTAAAAAATACTTTCCATCCTCTTCTTCTATATATTCTGCAATCTGATAATATGCAGACCTCAAAAACCTTGCTGGAAATTTTCCATCTTTTACTCTACAATACAGAACGTTTTCCTTTCCTATATATAGGGTTTCTGGATCAAGCTCTTCTTGAGTTTCATCACTTAGATAGAGCAGGAAACCATCTCCTTTCTTATCTACTCTCTGGACAAAGAATGCAGTATCTTCAACATCTACTATACATCTTTCATTTCTCCAGGAGATTATATATCTTCCTTTTTCATCCAGCTCCATGTGTTCATAAAAAAATTTTATTATATCCTTCCTTATTATAGGTACTCCCTTATGATACCATGTCCCATCAGACTTTATGGTAATCTCACAAGGAGGAAGTTCCTCTATTTGTCTATTCATATTATCTCTCCTTTTTATCTCTCCTTTTCTCTTTGTCTTACCAGATTTACTACCAATTCCTCTGCTTCATTCATACTGAGTCTGTCCATATTAAGGCATAATGTATAAAGCATGGGATCATCATGATTCTCCTTTTCAGAGAAATAGTACAGGAAATCAGCTCTTATAAGATCTGCCCTTTCAACTGCCCTTTCTGCCTCATTTCTTCTAAGTCCATAATTCTCCATTAAAAATCTTATCCTGTTTTCCTTAGATGCCACAAGGAGAAGATGTATCACATCCATTTTGTCCTGCAATATATAATTGCTTCCCCTTCCTATTATTACACAGTTTCCTTTTTCATATTCTTTTAAGATAACCTGTTTTATTGCTTTTATATATTCCTGAACATCTAATGGTTTGTATTTCCTCTTTCTCTCAATAATATCTACTCTAACTACCTTTTCTATGAAACTCATAAGTTTACTTTTCTCTTTTCTCCTCTTTTCAAAGGATGCTACGTCCCTTACAGAAACACCTATTTCTTCTGCTATTTCCTTTAAGAGTTCATCATTTAAATATCTATAACCCAATCTCTTTGCTATCCTCGCTCCCAATGTCGCCCCACCTGCACCAAATTGACGAGAAATAGTAATAGTTGCCATTTTTATAATCCTCCCATATACTTTTTATACCTGGCTTATTAATATCACTATCTTTTCTAAAAATGCAACTATGAATAAGAGGAAAGATATAGGGCTGGAATTGGAAAATATAGTCTATCACCTAAACTGTAGATGGAAATTACAGGTGCTTTATTCCTGGTTAGGAATTTCTCCTTTATTTAAGCTTGGCTTTATATACGAAGGATATGATAAAGTGCTTTCTTTAAAGACAATAGAATCTGTTTCTCTTATTGAAAATAAAAAAAAGAGGATATGTATAAAACATGGGCTAATTGATCATTTCCTGCAATACAGGCTCATGCCATATGAGGCAGAAATGAGGATATGGATGCAGGGAGCTGCTGCCTATGTGGATGGTAAAAAGATATATATGAGAGAGATTATCCCATATTGTCAGAAATCAAGTAATCATAGGCAAAGATTGATCTTACAGAAAGAGGTCTCTGCTCTTTGCAAGTTTCTAAAGCCATTTTTGTTTAATTATTGGGATATGCTTTTAAGACTTTTAAAAGAAAGACTGGGATATAAGGATTACTTAGAATATTGCACTCAAAAAAAAGGAATTGACTATAGTTTCTTTTATAAATTGGTCCAGAAGATATTAGATCTTACTGATGAATTCTACTATGACCTTATGCAAGATTGGGCAAAGAGAAGATATGGATTAATGCTTGAAGATCTTACCAGATTTGATGCAATTAATCTGCTTAGCCTAAAAGAATTTGATCCCATTTCTCCATCAGATGGAATAAAGAGATTTATAGATTTTTTAAAAGATTTTTGGAAGATTGATATTAACAACATGTCGGGCCTTTACCTGGATATATCTAAAAATGAAAAAAAGAGTGCTCAGGCGATGTCATTTATAATTCAGATCCCAGAAGAAATATATGTAGTTATAAGGCCTATTGGTGGTTGGACAGATTTGGAGACAATAGCACATGAATTAGGGCATGGAATATCTGCAGTATATACAGACCCTGATCTTCCCCTGGAGGATAGAGATCTTGCAACAAATTACATAATTTCAGAAATATTTGCATTCTTGATGCAAAATGTAGTAATCTCCAGACTCTTTTTGATAGAGATACTCAAGATAAAAAGGGAGCTTGCTGAGACAATCTATTACCATAAGGTATTAAAGGACCTTTCTGTTTTTAGAAGATATGCGGCAAAATTCATTACGGAATATGAGATGTTCTCTAAGGGAGATATATCTAATGGAAATCTTTATTCAGAATATTTGAGTAGATATACTGGATTTTATTATCAGCCAGAAAGTCATTTATTTGATCTTGTCCCCGAGCTATATTGCTTAGACTATGTTATTGGCTGGATAGCAGAGGCAATATTAGAAAAATATCTTAAAGAAAGATATGGGGAAGGATGGATGTTTAACAGAGATGCAGTAGAAGAGATAAAGGGATGGTGGAAGCAAGGGAATAAACATGATGTGTTCCAATTTCTGGAGAAAAATGAAATAGGAGAATTTAGTATAGATCCAATAATGGCCAGATGGGAGAGGATACTATGCAGGAAGAAGGGGTAGGAAAAGAGGAAATAAAAATGAGAATAGAAAGGTTTCAGAAATATCTGAAAGCTCATGATATAGGAGGGGCAATTATCTTACAAAATGTGGATAGATATTACTTTACAGGGACAATCCAGAGCTCAACACTCTTTATTCCAGCAGAAGGAGAAGAAGTTCTCATTGTGCACAAAGGAATTGAAAGGGCAATGGAGGAATCTCCTTTAAAAAATATAGTAAAAGGAAAGCCTTCCCGGATAGAAGACCTGATTAGAGAAAACAAGATAAGCTCAGAAAGAATAGGGATGGAGCTGGATGTTGTTCCCGTAAACATCTATACGAAATACAAGAGATACTTAAGTAATGTAAATATAGTGGATGCCTCTCATCTTATAAGAAAGACAAGGATGATAAAGTCTGAATATGAGATATCTCAGATAAGAAGGGCTGCATCTATTCTGGATGAGAACATGAATCAGGTAAAGGAGATCTTGAAACCAGGAATTACAGAGATAGAAGTGGATGCATATCTTGGCTATCTTATCAGGAAAAAGGGACATATGGGAATGATGAGGATGAGGGGATGGAATCAGGAGATGATGTATGTTCATGTCCTTTCAGGAAGAACAGGTTCACTTATATCCTTTTTGGATAGCCCCCAGGGAGGGGCAGGAACATGTGCTGCTATGGCACAGGGAGCAGGATATAAGAAAATAGAAAGGAATGAACCAATAGAGATAGATCACGGGATATGCATAAATGGATATATTGGGGATCAGGCAAGGACATATGTAATAGGTGATCTGGATGATAGATTAAAAAGGGCGCATGAATGCTCCTATGAGATACACCGTTTTTTTATGGAAAATGCAAGACCTGGCATATACTGTAATGAGATCTATAATGAGGCTGTAAAGATTGCAAGCTCATGGGGGCTTAATGAGTATTTTATGGGATATGGAGAAGGAAAGGTGAAGTTTATTGGGCATGGGATTGGCCTTGAGATAGATGATTTTCCAGTTATATCCCCAAATTTTAAAGAGCCTCTCCAGGAAAACATGACACTTTCCCTTGAACCAAAATTTGTCTTTCCTGAAATGGGTGTTGTAGGACTTGAAGATATATATCTTATTAAAGGAGATGGAGTGGAAAGGATTACAGGAATAGAGCAGAGGATATTTTATTTATAATGGAATATATAGATAAGATAATTCAAGCTGTATCTTCTTTTCCTCCCTTCCTTATATACAGCTTTTTGTTTATAGCCTCATTTATGGAAAATATCTGTCCTCCTATACCAGGTGATACCATTATTGCATTCGGCGCATTTCTGGCAGGTCAAAAGAAAGTAAGCTTTTTAAATTCTTATCTATCTACCATATCTGGAAGCTGGATTGGATTTATGGTTGTATTTGGGATAGGATGGAAACTGGAGGCAATAAAAAGAAAGCTACCCTTCTTCAAACCAGAAGATATATCAAAGGCAGAGTCCTGGCTAAAAAGATATGGCTATCTTATGATACTTTTGAATAGATATATTCCAGCAATCAGGGCAGTTATCTCTTTGACAGCAGGAATCTTGAGATTTTCTCCAATAAAGGTTATGTTAACTTCCTTTATTGGATGTGCAAGTTGGAACTTGGCAGTGATGTATCTTGGTTTAAAGATTGGTTCTAATTGGGAAGAGATAAAGATAAGGCTATCTCACTTACTTTTCCAATATAATATGGCTGTTTCTATTATTATAATCTCTATTATCTTTGCCTTTATTTTACTAAAAAAAAGGGCTTCCAGATGAAGATTATTATTATAGATAATTATGATTCCTTTACTTATAACCTTTTTCAGCTATTTTCTATACTTGGAGTCGAAGTAGAAGTATTTAGAAATGATGAAATTACTATAGAAGACCTATCTAAGCTTTCCTTTGATAGAATATGTATATCCCCAGGACCAAAAACACCGAAGGATTCTGGAATAAGTATTGAGGTAATAAAAAGGTTTTACAAATATGTCCCTATACTTGGAGTATGTCTTGGTATGCAGGTAATAAATGAGGTATTTGGTGGAGGAACTGATCTTGCTCCATATCCAATGCATGGAAAAAGGGATCTTATTTATCACAACAAAAAAAGGATATTTAGAGATATACCTTCTCCATTTAAGGCAGCAAGGTATCACTCACTTCAATGCAGACCTGTCTCTAAGGCCCTTGAAATCCTTGCAAGAAGCAGTGATGGTGTAGTAATGGGAATTGCTCATCCAGAATACCCACTCTTTGGAGTTCAGTTTCATCCAGAATCATTTATGTCAGAATATGGAAAAGAGTTAGTAGAGAATTTCCTTAAGTTAGGATGAGGAATTTTTTCTATAAAATAGCAGCATATATGAGAATGCCCTTTTCTGTTCTTCTTATGAGTGGAGAAGAAATTGATTGCTCAAGGTATTGTATCGCATCTTGGGATCCTTTGATAATTGTTTCTTCAAAGGGAGATAGGGCAAAGATATGGGAGAGGGGAAAAGGGATAAAGGAGAAAGCCAGCTGGGAGGCTATTTCATTTATTGATCAAACTGTGGAAGAACTTTCTAACAGGATTCCCTATTATGAAGATCCATTTATTGGAGGGTTTACAGGGTATATCTCCTATGAATACAAAAATCTCATAGAACCGCATCTTCCCCAAAATGCAAAGGATGATCTTATGCTTTCTGACATGCTCTTTATATTTCCTTCAAAAATTCTTGTATTTGATAAAAAGACCAGAAAGATGAGCTTCTATAAATGGGATAATACTTTTTCAGTTAAGAAATTAGATCCTTCTGAGATTGAGAAAAAAGAGATTATATTTAAAAAATACCATTTTGGCCCTATTAGCAGTAATTTTTCAAGGGATAGCTACATAGAGGCAGTAGAAAAGGTAAGGTCATACATAAGACAGGGGGATGTGTATCAGGTAAATCTTTCTCAAAGATTTTTTGCAAAATTTGAGGGAGATGCATTGACTTTATTCTTTCATCTTTTTTCTTTAAGACCAGCCCCATTTTATGCATATATAAATGCAGGAGATCATTATATTGTTTCTACTTCGATGGAGAGATTCCTCTGGAGTGATGGAGAGATTATTGAAACAAGGCCTATTAAAGGAACAAGACCAAGAGGGAAGACAAAAGAAGAGGATCTAAGATATAAGAATGATCTTTTCCAGAATCCAAAGGATGATGCCGAGCTTTCTATGATTGTAGATCTTTTGAGAAATGATATAGGAAAGATATGTGTTCCTGGAACAGTAAAGGTGAGGGAGCATAAAAGGATAGAGACATACAGCTATGTGCACCATTTGGTATCCATAATAGAAGGAAGTATTATAGAGGAAAAAAAGAATCTTAGCAGCATAATAAGGGCTACATTTCCTGGTGGATCAATTACAGGGTGTCCAAAGATAAGGGCAATGGAGATAATAGATGAACTTGAACCGAATGTAAGGCATGTATATACAGGATCTATTGGATACTTTGGAATACATAAGAGATTAGATCTAAGTATTGCTATAAGGACACTCATTATAAAAGATGGAGTAAGCTACTATGGTGCTGGGGGAGGAATTGTATATGACTCTGACCCTGTAGCAGAATATGAGGAAACATTAAGTAAGGCAGAGGTATTTTTTAAGATAGCAAGTGCAAAATGAAAGAGTATGTATTTATAAATGGAAGCTTTGTTCCTTCTGAGGATGCAAAGATATCTGTATATGATAGAGGAATACTCTATGGAGATGGATTCTTTACCACTATGAGGGCAGAATCTGGAAGGATATTTTTTTTAGAAGAACATTTAAGTAGGCTAAGAGATTCATGTGATTTTTTTAATATATCATTTCCAAAAAGTCTAAAAGATACATCTATCTATAGGAGATTATTAGAACTGAATGATCTTTTAAATAAATGTGCTTCAGTGAAGATAATAATTACAAGGGGAAGAGAGCAAGGGATTGGTCTCCCATATGGAAAGAATCCTACATATATGGTTTTCTCTAAGGAGTATCACCCTCCAAAAGAGGCATATAAAAATGGATGGAAACTGATCTCTTTTAGTACACCAAGATCTACTCCAATTTCTCTTCATAAAAGTCTAAATTATCTCTATAATTTGTGGGCAAAAGAATATGCAAAGAAAAATAATGCTGATGAGGCAATACTAATTCAGCCAGATGGATATGTAAATGAGACCTCAGTTGGAACGATTTTATTTCAGAAAGATGGAGACTGGTTTACTCCCCTTTCTGAATATGCACTGCCAAGTATAACATTAAAAATACTCTCCTCTATATGGGAAAAGAAAGGAATAATTATAAAAAGAGTAAGGACAAAGATCCGGGATCTTATTAATGCTGATCAGGTATGGGTATTAAATTCTCTTATAGGAATTGTTCCTGCAAGAGAGATAGATGGGAAAAAATTTTCTGAGATTAATTGGAAATTTTCTGAAATATCAAGAAGTTGGCTTTGGAGTTAATATTACTTGTTTTTTTAAAAAATTGATTTATATTTTTTTAAAGAATACCTGCCCGGTAGTGGTTCTGTCACTTCCCGCCAGCGAGATTTGATTTTCCGATAAATAAAATTAAAAGGAGGTGTTTTATTCTATGGCCAAAAATGCTATAGAAAAATGGTTAGAAGAGCATACTAAGAGGTGCCCAATTGGTAGGGTTACAAGGGAGCAATGCGAAAGATTAAGGAGCAGGCCACTTGTGAAAGACGCAGGAGAATATGATCTGGTAAGACCATCTGTTTGTGTTAATTGTAAGTGGTGGTTATACTTTCCACCAGAAGAAGAGAAACAGAAAAAGGCAGCATAGAGACCATGTTTAAACTTATAAAAGAGAAGGGCGGGTATGCAATAGGTGTAGTCCTCCCAGAAGGAGGACTATATCCTTTAACAGAATTTTTCTCTGACTATTCTGAATTAAAAAAAGAACTGGATGGTCTTTTTAAAGATCTAAAAAAGTTAGAAGTAGAAATAGAAGATCTAAAAAATAAAACATCTGCTCCATATAAGATCTCACCTGATATGGATGTAGAAGAGATATGGAATATCCTTAGTAGAATAGAAGATGAAGAAGAGTTCGTATCTACTTTTAATGGATTGAGTGAGGAAAAAAGAAAAGAGATAGCAGATTTTGTCTTTTCTAAATGCAATGTATTTTCCGGAAAAGGAGCAGTCTTTTCTCTAAGATATAATTCCTCCACATTCCTTCTTGAATAATGGAAGTATTAGATATCTCTATTATCATTGTAAACTGGAATACAAAAGATCTTCTTATCTCTTGTATTTCCTCTGTATACCAGACTCTCTCAGATAGCATAAGTTATGAGATAATAGTGGTTGATAATGGATCAAAAGATGGAAGCAGTGATGCAATAAGAAGGATATATCCTCAAGTAAGGCTGATTCAAAATAAAAGGAATCTTGGATTTGCCTGTGCAAATAATAAGGCATTTAGGATTATGAAAGGAAGATATGCACTACTTTTAAATACTGATTGCACATTAACAGAGGGTGCAGTAGAAAATCTTTTTTATTTTATGGAAAAGCGCCCAGAAGCAGGAGCATGTTGTGGACAGCTTCTTAATCCAGATGGATCAAAACAGAATAGTTTTTCCAACTTCCCTTCTCTTTTAGAATTTCTTACTAATAAAAGTCTCCTTAAAATTATTTGGCCATCTAAATTTCCAGGTAAATATATCTCCTATGATAAACCTATTGAAGTAGATTCTTGTATAGGTGCATGTATGATGATAAGAAAGAAGGCACTTAAAGATATTGGTTATTTTGATGAAGATTACTTTTTTTTCTTTGAAGAAACAGATCTGGCATATAGATTGAAAAAGGCAGGATGGAAGATATACTTTGTCCCTCATGCAAAAATATATCATGAGCAAGGAAAGAGTGTGGGTTCTGGAATAGAATCAAGGGCGATGTATTATAGATCTATGTATATCTTCTTAAGGAAACACTATTCTGATAGATACATCCTATATAGATCTGTTATATTCCTCAGGCTCATCATAAATACGATGCTTAATCTTATTGCCACAACATTTTCTCTTGGATTAAGCAAAAAGGTGAGAGATCGTTTTCTTCGCTATATAAAGCTCATAATCTGGCATATGAGGGGATGTCCACAGATATATCCTGATGGAGAAAGATGAAGGTAAGTGCTGTAGTAGTCTGCTTCAATGAGGAAGAAAATATAGAAAGATGCCTCAAAAGCTTAGAGTGGGCAGATGAAATAGTAGTTGTCGATTCCTTTAGCACAGACAATACTATTTCTATCTGCAAAAGATACACTGATAGGATTTATCAGAGGAAATGGCCAGGGATAAATAAGCAGAAGGAGTTTGCAGTATCTCTTACAAGAAATGAATGGGTATTTGTCCTGGATGCAGATGAGGAGGTAAGTAGAGAGCTAAGGGATGAGATTAGGGAAAGGCTTGAGGCTGATAATGGAAGATATGATGGTTATATGGCTAAGAGACATACATATTACCTGGGAAGATGGATAAATCATGGAGGATGGTATCCTGATTATAAGTTGAGGCTTTTTAAAAAGAGTAGAGGACGATTTGTAGGAGAAGATCCTCATGACAAGATAGAAGTCTTAGGAGAAGTAGGGAAGCTCAAAGGGGAGATATATCATTACACATACAAGGATATCTCCCATCATATAAGGACAATAAACAGCTTCTCAGATGTAGTATCAGATGTATTACTTAAGAAGAGAGAGAAATTTATCCTTACCAAAATGCTCTTAAAACCACCAATAAAATTTCTTGAGACATACATCTATAAGCTTGGATTTTTGGATGGCATTCCAGGACTGATCATATCTGTCCTTAGCTCATACTATGTATTTCTAAAATATGCAAAGCTCTGGGAGAAGAAAAATGGAATTTATAGATCTTAAGGCACAGTATAGGGCATATTCAGAGGAGATAAATGAGAGGATAAAAAAGGTATTAGAGCATGGTCAATTTATTATGGGTCCAGAGATAGAAGAGCTGGAAGAGAGGCTCGCAAGATATGTTGGAGTAAAAAATGCTATAACAGTAGCAAGCGGAACAATGGCACTTGAAATAGCCTTAAGGGCACTGAATATAGGCCCTGGAGATGAGGTAATCACGGTTCCATTCACATGGATAAGCACTGCTGAGGTAATACTTCTTGTAGGAGCAAGGCCAGTATTTGTAGATATTGATCCTATTACATACAATATTGATCCTGGTAAGATTGAGGATGCAATAACAGAAAGGACAAAGGCAATTATACCTGTTAGCCTATTTGGACAGATGCCTGATTTTTCCAGGATAAATGAAATAGCAAGGAAGTATAATATTGCTGTAATAGAAGATGCTGCACAGAGCTTTGGAGCAGAGCAGAATGGAAGGAAAAGCTGTGGAGTAAGCTTTATTGGATGCACAAGCTTTTTCCCTTCAAAGCCTCTCGGGTGCTATGGAGACGGAGGTGCCATATTTACAAATGAGGATGAGCTTGCATTCAGGATGAGAGCAATAAGAAATCATGGTGGAACAGTAAAGTATGAACATAAGCTTGTT
This sequence comes from Desulfobacterales bacterium, assembly GCA_027037575.1. Lineage (GTDB taxonomy): Bacteria > Desulfobacterota > DSM-4660 > Desulfatiglandales > JALVZP01 > JALVZP01. Next base: position 10,434 of record JALVZP010000054.1, read on the forward strand.
GGAACAAATGGAAGATTCGATACTATCCAGGCAGCAGTCCTATTAGTAAAGTTAGATCACTTTGATGAGGAGCTAAAGAAAAGATCATATATAGGTTCTCGCTATTCTGAGATGCTCAAAGAATTTTGCATTGTTCCGGAGATTATGCCAGGAAACACACATGTATATGCCCAATATACCATAAGGGTAAAGGATAGGGAAAAAGTAATGGAGCATTTAAAGAAAAATGGGATCCCTACCGCAATATACTATCCAAAATGTCTTCATGAACAGCCTGTCTTTTCCCATCTTGGATATAGACTTGGAGATTTTCCTGAATCAGAGAAGGCATCTCGTGAAGTATTGAGTCTTCCCATGCATCCTTTCTTAAAGGAAGAGGATCAGGAAAAAATAGTTTCTTTTATAAAAGAAGGCATTTTTATGGCATGAATTAAAAAGGATATCTAAAAATGAGAGAGCATATCAGGAGGAAGCCTATATCCAACAGGCATAATAAGGAGGGGATAATGATTTCTCAAAAGATTTGCTATATTCATGATCCTTTCATCATCAAAAGCACCAACTATTCCTGCTCCAAGCTCTAAGGCCTCTGCCTGAAGAAAGATATTTTGTGCAATATGGCCTGCCTCAATTATTGCATATCTTATTCCTCTATCTCCATACTTTATGGTAACCCTTCTATACTCTGCTGTTATTATAAACACCACTGGTGCATCTGCCATCCAGCTTTGAAAAAGTGATGCTCTTGCAATTTCAGCCCTCACATCCTCCATTGTCTGGAGAGATATAGAATGTTCCTCTGGGATATAGTGATATACTCCCTCATCTACCCATTCAACACCATCTTTCCCTACTGCTGCATATAGATCCATTGGATAAAGTGCTCCAGCAGAGGGAACAGTCCTCCTAAATCCTTCTGTAATCCCATATCCTGCCCAGAGAAGCTGGGAAAATTGATCCAAAGAAAGAGATCTCTTTGAAAATGCCCTTACAGTCCTTCTTGATTTTAAAGCCTCTTCTACACTTATATTTCCTTTGAATCTTGGCTTTGGAAGTTTCATCTTCCTGCCCTGTCCAATTTGCGTATCTTATAGGCCAGCTCTTTTATAGATACCGGCTTTTGAATAATAAGATCAAAGAATTTATTTTCAGAATTCTCATATCCCGTAATAAGAACCGTTTTTATGTCAGATCTTTTATTTTTTGCAAACCTTGCAATCTGAGATCCTGAAAGATCAGGAAGCACCTTATCTGTTATGAGTATATCTATGTCTTTTTTCTCATCAATATATCTTAATGCATCTCCTGCATTATATGCCTTAAGCACATTGTATCCCATATCTTCTAAAAACTCTGATATAATATTTAAAAGATCCACCTCATCTTCTACTACAAGTATTGTCTTAGATACTGCTTTTTCAAAAGGAAGATTTTCATCATATCTTTTAAGCGAAGCCTTTTTAATAGCAGGAAGGTATAAATTTACCTCTGTTCCTTCACCTTTCTTGCTATTTACCAGGATATAACCGTTGTGCTGTTTTACAATACCATAGGTATAAGAAAGGCCAATTCCCCTTCCAAGATCCTTTGTAGTAAAGAAAGGATCAAATATCCTATTTATTATCTCTTCGGGTATTCCCATGCCCTCATCCTTTATGGATATACACACATATTCTCCTGGTTTCATAAATGGATAATCTTTACAAAACTTTTCATTTACCATCTTATCATAAAGACTTACTTCTATTTTTCCTCCATCTGGCATTGCCTCTTGTGCATTTGTTAGGATATTTAGAATTGCATGTCTTAGACTTACAAGATCTGCCTCTACCTCAGATACCTCTTTTGAGATATGAAGAGAAACAGCAATATTTTCAGGAAAGGCATTCTTTACAAACTTTATTGTCTCTTTTATTAATGGAATAAGATTTACTTTTCTTTTTTCTATCTTATCACTTTTAAAGCTCTGTAGTTGATGTATAAGATCACCTGCCCTTCTACATGAATTTATAATTCCTGAGATATAGGGCTGTATATTAGAATTTGCTTTAGAATAGGCAAGCTGGGCATATCCCATAATTATCATTAAGATGTTATTTATTTCATGACATATCCCAGAAACTAATGTTCCTATGGTCTCATACTTCTGCATCAAAAATATACGCTTTTCCAATTGAATCCTCTGTTTTAAGCTCTCTTCCAATATCTTAAAGGTGCTTAGATCCATGAGAGATACATCAGGAGGCTTCATATTCCATACATCATAGATTGTATTATTTTTTTCTTTTGCATATATTAAAATTTTTATGTTGTATTCAGGCAAAAACATGTCTTCTATTCTATCTGTTATGGGGATATGCTCTTTTCTGGAAAAGTCCTTTAACTTCAAATCTATTTCTTCATTAAAGATGAGGGAGATATGAAATAGGTCGTTTTTCTTTACATCCCTTAGGAAAGGAAAATGTTCAGGACCTATCTCTATAAAGCCTATATTAAGCATAAATTTTAGCCAATATAATTAAAAAGATTAACTGATGTAATCTTTGCAAAGGAGTTTAATAGGGCCTGATAACCTGATTGATATATATAGAGCTTTGATATGGCTTTTGCCATATCAGCATCTTCCTTCTTGGAAATAATATCTTCAAAAAGCAATTTTCTCTTAGAAAAATCCTCCTTCATATTATTCAGTGTCTTTGTCTTTGCACCAATATTTGAGTGAGCAATATTTATTTTATTATATGCAGTATGTATATCATCTAACAATGATCTTATCGCATTTGGATCATTATTATTAAGCGAGTCTATAAGGTTATCCATAAGCTGGAATATGTTAACCTGATCTGTAAACAAAGATCCAGTCAGGTTGTAAGATGTTTTTATACCATTATCTACTTCCACTTCTATACTCTCATTTCCTCCCTGATAGATGATAGATCCATTTTTTTCTACAAATGGAGGAGTATCTGTTTTAAATCCAGCAAATATATAGCGTCCCTTAAACCTGGTATTTACTATCATAAGTGCATGAGATCTTATCTGCTTCACTTCCTCTGCTGCTATCTTCCTCTCAGAGGAGGATACATTATCGCTTCCCATAGATATTGTAATCTCCTCAAGCCTATTTATAACATTTTCCATATCACTTAGAGCAGACTCTGTCATATTTAACCAGGAGATGGCATTATCTATATTCCTTTCATATTGTTCAATCCTTTTAAGACCCTCCTTTAAATTTAAAGTTGTTCTTATTGAAACAGGATCATCGGAAGGCCTTAATATCCTCTTTCCTGAAGATATCTGTTCAAATTCCTTATTCAGATTATTCGTGACATTGTCTAAGTTCCTTA
>JALVZP010000055.1 GCA_027037575.1 Desulfobacterales bacterium
CAGTTACCTTTGGAAAAAGGGTTGTAAGCCTTCCTATCCACGGAAGCTCCCCAGCACCATATACATCAGGATGGGATGCAAGGATCTGCTCAAGTAGAGTTGTCCCAGATCTTGGCATACTTACGATGAAGATTGGCCTTCTGGATGGATGCCCAAGTCCTCTGAATCTTCTTATAAGATCCTTGTCAAATACAGCCATTATTCTTTGAACATAGCTTCTATGTTCTTTCCAGTCGTAGCGTGTAATGGATTTTGTAAGTTCATTTGCCTTAGATACTGTCTTAAAGGATTTTTCATATTCTCCTAATCTTTCGTAAAGTTCAGCTAAGGTAAATCCAACACTTATCTTTTGCTGAACAGGTGTAAGAGGATTATTGAATATTTCCTCCAGTTGCCTGATTGTTTCCTCATTTACCTCTTCATCTGAATAATATACTTTTACGAGTGGCATATTTGGAGATATCTGTTTTATTGCATCAATCTGCTTTTGTGCATCCTTCTTTCTTCCAATGCTTAGAAGAAGGTGAGCAAGCTCTTGCCTTGCTTCTATATGTCCTGGAAAGTCATCTATTACTTCTTCAAGAAGCTCTATTGCCTTGTCTGCCTGGTTTCTTTCTGAAAATATCTGGGATTTTAATATCTTCCACTGAGGTTCTCTTTTATGCTCTTCAGACATCTCTTCCAGGTCCCTTTCTGCCGTTTCTAAGAAGCCAGCTTTTATCCTTGCCTGGTTTAGCAGAAAGCGAAGTTCAATTGAATCTGGTTTCTCTTCAACCCATTCTTTGAGTTTTGGGCCAAGCTCCCAATACCTTTCTGTGTTAAGCAGGATGCTGATATATGCCTTTTTTACTTCTTCATTATCTTCAAATTTGTCCAGTGCTGCTGAGATAATAGAGATTGATTCTTCTTCCTTTCCCATGTTTAGGAGAAGTTGCGCAAGTATTATATAGTTTGAAGGATTATCCGGTTCCTTAGATATTGTTTCATAAAGCTCATCAATGTAATCTTCTGCCTTATTCAGGGCAAGCATAAATTTTGCTTTTTTGAGCTTTAAGGACTCTAAAGAGGGATTTGCCTTTATAGCCCTATCCATAAGCTCAATGGCTTCATTGTAACGCCCTTGCCTCATGCGAAGTGTTGCAAGATTGGATAGGAGTTCAGCTCTATTCGGCTCAATTTCAAGGGCCTTTATAAGGTGGGGTTCTGCCTCTTTGATCTGATCTATTGAAAGATATATGGCAGAAAGCCTTGCGTGTGATATGAAGTGGGAAGGATTTTTTTTAAGAATCTCTTTAAGAATGTTTATCGCCTCTTCGTAGTCTCCTGTAAGGAAACGGAATAGTGCATAATCTGCCTTTCCATCATCTGACTTTATGTCTTCAAAGCTTATTCTTTCAAAGAAAGGGCTTGCCTTTTCTGGCATGCCTGAAAGGAGATAGATTAGCCCTGTTAGGAGATTTAACTCTGGATCTTTCTGGGATTCAAGCTGTGGAGTATCAGAAATAATTTTTAGTGCTTCAGGAAGCCTGCTATTTCTCTGAAGTTCCCTGAGCCTTTGAATATATCCTTCCATACAACGCTACTCTACCACTCAAAGCTCTGGACAACAATTATTCCTGCCTTATTTGCCCTTTCAATCACATCTGGCCTTGCAAAATGAGTTACTATAATGGGAATTACCTCACCACCAAACTCTTCCTTTACCAAGTTTGCCTTATCCATCATCCACCTCAGTTTTGTCCTATCATCAAGCTTTAACACTGCCTCTCCTACGATGTATACTTGTTTCCCATCTCTTTTTGCCTTTGCAAATATGTTTATCTCTTCGTCTGCTATGTATGTCCTGATGAATCTGTCTATTACTTCTATCTTGTAGCGTGTCTTGAGTATCTCTGGAAGGTGTCTGTATGCTTCATTTTCAAGTGCATATGCTACGCTTCTTGAAAGTCCCCCAAGCTGCCTGTTTGTCCTTTCAAGTGCTTCTTCTGTTTTTTTCTGTGCTTCAGCAAGTTCAGCTATTTTCTGCTCTGTCTTTTTCTGTGCCTCTGCAAGTTCACTAACTTTCCTTCCAAGATCAGCTACAATCTCTTTTAATTCATTAAATTCCTCCTTTGTTACCTGCTGTGCTATTTGCTGTGTATGTTTCTCTATTTCTTCTAAGATCAGGATAAGGAGTTCCCTTAGCTGTGGATCTATTTCACTTATCCTTCTTATAAGATTTGCACTGATCATTAGTTTCCCCTTTTTCCGAAGCTAACCTTTTGAATTATATCACCTTTTTACTTAAACAGTAAATTTTTTAGGGTTCCCTCAGGGATCTTTCTGCTACTTTTATTAGTGGCTCTAATACATAGTCGATAATTGTCCTTTTCCTTGTAGTCAGATAGCATACAGCAGGCATTCCAGGATAAAGATATGCTCCATATTTCTTTAGCTCATTCTTATCTACCTGGACATATGCAATATAATAAGAGTAAACTCCACGAGATGTCCTTATGGTGAGCTTGTCTGGAGAAACATATATCACCTTTCCATTAACAGGTGGAGTTGTTCTTCTATCAAATGCAGTAAGTTGAACCCTTGCATTCTGACCTTTATAAACATTCGCTATATCCTTGGTTTTTATACGCACCTCTATCACCATCTTAGAGTTTTCCGGAACAATTTCCATAATTGGCTCACCAGGCCTTATAACTGCCCTTTCACCAGGATGGACTCTTATGTTCAGAACTACTCCATCTATAGGAGAGGTAATATCAAGCCTTTTCTTTGCATCAATAAGCGGCCTTAGCTGTTCTTTCAAGGAGAATATCTCATCGGTAACCTTCCTTAGCTCAGATACTGCCTCCTCTTTATATTTATTTTTCTCATTTAATATCTGTAGTCTTATCTGCCCTATCCTCTGGTCAATCTGAGCCATATCATGGCGAAATGCCTCTATTTTCCCTTTTGCTTCTGCAACCTTTCTTCTTAACTCAAGTATCTGTGCCTTATCTATGTAATTCTTTTTAAAAAGATCCTCCTTTGCAGAAAGCTCTTCCTTTAATGTACGATATATCTCTTTTTCTGCTACAAGCTGTGCTTTTATCCCTTCTTTCTGCCTCTTTAACTGCTCTATCTGCTTTTTATAAAGTGAGATCTTATTCAGAAGGTCATTTCTTCTGGAGACAAATATTGCCTCCTCCTCATTCATAACCGCCTTTACCTTTGGATCATCCTTCCTTTCAAGAAGTTCCTTTGGCCATTCTATCTCTGGCTTCATAAGGCTTTCTGCCTTAAGTCTTGCCCTTTCAGCAAGCTTAAAGTCAAGTCTTCCCTGAAGGAGTGCTATTTGTGCATCTATTTTTTCATTTTTTAATCTAATAAGAAGCTGGCCTTTTTTTACTCTATCCCCTTCCTTTACAAACACCTTATCCACAATGCCACCTTCAAGATGCTGAATCACTTTTTTATTTCCAAATACCTTTACCATTCCCGGGGCGATTATTGCTCCATAAAATGGAAGAAATGCTGCCCAAGCAATGAGTCCTCCAAAAAATAGTATGATTACAATGGTACCAAAGATTATGTATCTTTTTGGATTTGTATCAATCATTTTTCCCTCCTATTGGACATTCTTCGAGGCTGTTCTTTGTACCTGTGCCTTTGCCTGACCCATAAGTGCCTGAATTACCTGTTTTGTCGGACCAAACATAAATACTTGACCATTTCTCAAAACAAGAACCTTATCTGCAATAGATAGAACTGCTGCCCTATGACTTACTATTACAACAGTAACTTCCTTTTCCTTAAGTGCCTTTACTCCAGCAAGGAATGTCCTTTCTCCCATATCGTCTAAGTTTGAATTTGGCTCATCTAAAACAACGATTTTCGGATCTCCATAAAAAGCACGAGCTATTCCTATCTTTTGCCTTTGTCCACCTGAAAGCTTCATCCCCCTTTCTCCAATATCTGTGTCATATCCCTGAGGAAGAGAAAGGATCATCTCATGAGCTCCAGCAATTTTTGCAGCCTCTATAACCTTTTCAGAATTAATCTTTCCAAGTCTTGCTATATTTTCAGCAACAGTTCCTTCAAAAAGCTGTATATCCTGAGGAAGATAGCCTATGTATCTTCCAAGCTCATCCCTGTTCCATTGGGATATATCTGCTCCATCTATCATTACCCTTCCTGAAGTAGGCCTATATATCCCAAGCATGATCCTACAGAGGGTAGTCTTTCCCGATCCAGATGGGCCAATTATTACCACTACCTCTCCTGGATTTATCTGTAGGTTTATATTAGAAAGTATCTGATTTTCTCCAATCCTGAAGTTTACTGAATCCAGCGTAATACTTCCCTTTGGAG
>JALVZP010000056.1:0-168 GCA_027037575.1 Desulfobacterales bacterium
GTTCTTTCTCTATCTATTTCATCTGGCTTAAGCTTTTTTGATTCAGCATTTCTGGCAAATTTTGCTGCAGGAATCGTGGTAAGCAAAGTAGGGACAATGCCAATAAGAAAAGATGAGCTTATAAATGGCCTTATTTCCGAAACATTTACCAGATCAAAGCTTCTGGAC
>JALVZP010000056.1:178-996 GCA_027037575.1 Desulfobacterales bacterium
ATCAAAGGAGCTTGGAGACATACTTATCGTTGCAATTGATGATGATGATTCTGTAAGGAGATTAAAAGGGAATGGAAGACCTATATTTAATCAGTTTGAAAGGGCAAAGCTTATATCATCACTTGATTGTGTTGATTTTGTAACAATATTTTCCCATGAGGAGCTGAGATCTATTATAGAAAAGATAAAACCTGATATACTTACAAAGGGAAAAGATTATTCTTTGAATCAGGTTGTAGGAAGGGATATTGTAGAAAGTTATGGAGGAAAGGTAGTTTTAATACCTCTTTTAAATAATGGTTCAAGCTCAGAGATAATAAGAAAGATAAAGGCATCTTAGCCAATACTGTTCTTAATAGCAGATGCGATCATATCTGCATATTCCTTTATCTTTTTCATATCCTCTCCTTCTACCATGATCCTACACAAAGGCTCTGTTCCAGAATATCTTACAAGGACCCTTCCTTTTCCAGAGAGCCTATCTTCTACCTCTTTTATTACTTTCATTACCTCTGGGATCTCTTTTAGATCTGGCTTCCTGCTTACCTGAACATTTGCCTTTACCTGAGGAAACTCTTTCATAATAGGAGAAAGCTCACTTAGATCAGAATTTAGGATCTTTATTGCAGAAAGAAGCTTAAGAGCAGAAAGGATTCCATCTCCTGTTTTATGATGATCCAAAAATATAATGTGTCCAGACTCTTCTCCACCAAGTATTGCCCCTCTCTTTTTCATCTCATTTAAAACATTTCTGTCTCCAACCTTTGTCATAACATGCTCTATTCCCATATCCTCTAATGCAATTTTAAGACCAATAT
>JALVZP010000056.1:1006-4321 GCA_027037575.1 Desulfobacterales bacterium
CCATCAAATGCGACTCCAAGATCTGCCTTTCTTTTTAAGACCTCATCCTTTAAAAGCTCTGGATAGAGTGCTCCACATCCATCATTTATATTCCTTCCATCTGGATTGGTCCCTATCTCATAGACATTCATTCCAAGCTCCCTAAAAATAGAAGGAGCAACTTTGTAGGTTGCTCCATTTGCACAATCTACTACTATGGAAATGTCCTCAAATGAGATTCCATCTGGTATAGTGCTTAGAAGGAATTCTTTGTAGCACTTTAAAGGATCTTCCTCAGGTTCTTCTATCTTTCCTATACTATCTGAAGATATATTTTCCATCTTTTTTATAATCTCCTCGATCCTTTCTTCCTCCTTTTCTGAAAGCTTTTCCCCCTCTTTAACAAATGGCTTAAATCCATTGTATTCATACGGATTATGGGATGCAGATACCATTATTCCCCCATCTGCATTAAATCTCTTTATTAGATATGAAAGACCCGGGGTCGGAATCACCCCTGCTGAAAAGACATCTCCTCCTAAGGAGATTATTCCAGAAATAAGGGCATACTCAAGCATGATCCCTGATATCCTTGTATCCCTTCCTGTTATAAGAAATGGATTCTTTCCCATGTAGGATACCATTGCCCTTCCAAGATATATTCCCATTTCCGGATTTACTGGATACCTATTTGTTATTCCCCTTATCCCATCTGTTCCAAAAAGTCTCCTCATTCTTACTTCCTTTCTGAATTTATTATTATTGGAAGGAATATCCTTTTAGAAAGATCAACAAATTCTTCATCAATTGGATCAATTCCTCTAAAACAGAATTCATAATATTCATCTTCTTTTTCGCCAATTTTGTATTCACTTCCCTCCCACATCTCTTTTGCCTTCTGAATAGCAATACCTTGATCTTCCTTCTTTATATAGATACGTTCTGCAAATTCCCATGAGGATTTTGGAAAGAAATGTATTGGTCTTCTAATTCCTTCCTTAAATATGGAAATCATATCTCTTAGATATTCTTCTGCTTCATTTTTCTCTATATGCCCTAATTTTAAGCTAAGGAGCCTTTCCTTTTCATCAAATCCAAAAAGAGAGACATCCTTTAATGGAATTTCATCTGCTCTTAAAAAAAGATATATGAGCCATAACCTTATTCTATCGCTTGGCCTCACCTTAGAGAAACGATAAAGAAGGAGCCTACCGTCATATATGTCCTTGATCCTTCCTTTTATCCTTATTCCATCAATCTCTTTTTCAATCTCTACCTCTTCTGCTTCCTTTTCTATATAAGGACTAATTTCTTTTAAAAAAAGATCCAATTTCTGCTTGCTCTTTAAAAATTCATATTCTCCTATTGCTCCTAAGGGAAGAAATCCCCTTGATTGCATAAACTCAATAAATCTTTCTCTTTCCCTCTTAATCCTATTTTTAAAAAGTTCCTGATCAAATCTATATTTATAAAGCCCTTTAAGCCTGATTATCTCCATGTCTTCTACCTGATCTATCTCTTTTTTCAAAGAGATATTTAGTCTTTTTTTAAGCAAAAACTTTACTGGATTTGAGAAAAAGCTAAAAAAGTCATCAAGTTCTATTTCTTCAATCCTATTTTCTGAAAGATCTTTTAAGAATGATTCTCTCTGCCTCCTTTCTGAAAGAGCATTTTTTGCAGCAAGGAGGTTTAGATTAGAATAGCTAAAGAATCTTTCTTCTTTAAAATAGATAGAGCTAAATGGATGAAGTGCATGTTCAAATGAGATATGGCTTAAGATATCCTTTCCTTCTATATAGAATCCCTGTTCAATATAGTCCATAAGCTCACTTACCACTACAGATGGAGGAATGGGTGTATTGTCCTTTATGCTTCTTCCTACATAGCTTATATAGAGCCTTTTTCTTGCAGATATAATGGTTTCTAAGAAAAGATACCTATCATCATCCCTCTTTGATCTATCCCCTTTTCTTGGATTCTTCTGTATAAGATCAAATTCCCATGTCTTAAAATATCTTGGAAAATCATCATAGTTCATTCCAATAAGGCATATTACTTTAAAAGGGATGCTTCTCATTGGAAGCATTTCACAAAATGTTATTCCTCCAGTAAGAAAACGAGATCCATATCCCCTTCTTCCAAGAGCCTTTTCTATATTCCAGACAGGAACATCTATATCTACAAGGTCAAAGAAGGATGCATTCTCAGATGATTCTGTCATCTCCGCTATAATCTCTCTAAGAAGCTGCATATATCTTTGAGATTCTTCATCTACAAAGAAAAGCTCATCCAATAAACTAAAAAACAGCTCCTGCCATTGTCTGATTCTTTTTTTCCTGGAAAACTCCTTTGCATAGAAAAAGAGCTTGTTTATGAGATCTATAAATCTCCCTAAAAGATCTGAATTTCCTTCTGATTCGTCATATGGGAATATATCCTCAAATACACCTTTCTCTTCATCCACAAGTGCATATCCAAGAAGAAGGCTATTCAATCCACTTCTCCATGTTCCTGTATCAGATACTATTTTAAGCCATTTTCTCCTGTCCTCTTTATCCATTCCCCATCTTATACCAACTTCCCTTACCCACTTTCTCAAAATCCTTATATCCTCTTCTCTAAAATCGAACCTCTTTGAAATAGGATCTGAATCTATTATGTCCATTATGAGTGATGCCTCAAATCTGCTGTCTTTTAATCTAAGGATCTTAAAGAATGTCCTGATAACTTCATTCTCCCACTTAGGAGATCTATCAGCAATGCTGAATGGGATCTTTGGAGAATCTGGCTCAGGAGACCCAAAAACTGCCTGTATAAATGGTGCATATTTCTCTATATTAGGCGTCATAACAAGGATATCCCTTGGCTTTAAGGATGGATCCTCATCCAACATCGCTAAGATATTATCATAGAGAACCTCTACCTCCCTTAAAGGACTATGGCAGGAATGTATCTGGATAGACAGATCATCTTCTCTTATCTTCCTTTTTTCCATCTGATAAGGATTTCTTAGCCTTAAGATATCTGCCTGTATGTAAGATAAGAGGCTATTTTCTTCAATCTCTTTGAAGTTTTCATGAACTAAGGCATCATATTCATTTATTATGTCAAAGAAGTCTCTTCCAAGCTTTCCAAGTGAAGAAAGAAGAGGATTTCCTATCTCCATATGAAGTTCCTCTTTTAAAGAGCTTCCTTTTCTAAGTATATGTCTTTCAGGAAGGATATCTCCCCAAAACTCCATACATGGATTTAAGAGAAACATATGAACATCTATATATTTTGATACAGCATTTATGATGTCTAAATGAAATCTTGGAAGAAAGGATATCCCAAAGG
>JALVZP010000057.1 GCA_027037575.1 Desulfobacterales bacterium
AAAGTAAAAGGGTGTTTTACAAAAAAAATGATTCAGGCAATAAATAATGGAATGAACACTAAATTTGTATTCTTGATTCGTCTTTATGAAGCGAGAAGATTCTGGAAAGACAGAAAGATAAAGGAATTAAAGATTATTCATAGCATTCATTATGATGCAATAAAAAAGATGTATGTATTAAAATTTTCTGAGAAAGAAGATAAAATTGTGTGTAAAAGTTTGGCTGAAGCAGAAAACATCATTTCAAGGGTATCCAATCTGAAAATCATTGACACAAAAAAGCTTAAAAGAGGAGAAAAATATCAAATAAGGATAAAAGCTGAATTAAATAAGGCAAAATTTTCCTTTTATCTTCATAAAATTCTCTTTCTTCTTTCCTTAGGGAGCTTTGACACAGGATGGTATAAAATAGATTTTTATTATAAAGAATGAAGAGTTACTTAGAACTAAAAAGAAAAGATCTAAAAAGGAGAAGAAGAGAAAGATACATTATAGTATCGCTTTGCTTTCTTATCTCTATATTAACCTATTTTGGATTAAAGCTTATAGGATGGGGACTAAATTTTCCACTTTCTACAAACCTGCTTTTATTTGGCCTCATTAATCTAAACCTTATTTTGCTCCTTCTACTCCTCTATCTTACTGTAAGAAACCTGGTAAAGCTGATTTTTGAAAGAAAGAAAAATGTATTAGGATCTCATCTTAGAACAAAACTTGTAATAGCATTTATGACTTTATCACTTATTCCTACAGTAATACTCTTTTTTATTTCAATAAAGTTTATATCTTCTTCCATAGAGTTTTGGTTCAATTTCCAGATAGATAGATCTTTAAAAAATTCTTTAGAACTGGGAAGGCAGTATTACAAACAGACAGTAAATGATCTCTTGTATGTGGGAAGCAGGATAAGCAGGACAATTACCAGAAATGGGTACATGCTTAGATTTAACAGAGAGAAACTGAAAAAGATGCTTTCTGAAAAGAGAAAAGAACATAATCTATTTGGAATAGAAGTATTTTACTATAGCAGAAATATATTTTCTGATTATAAAAGAGGATTTGATATTTCTAAGGTAAGGAAGACCTTATTTAAGGATAAAAAAATACTCAAAGAAGTCCTTTATAAAAAAAAGCCAAATTATATTATCCACTCCTTTAATTTCGGCGACATTGTTTATGGATTTGTTCCTATATTCTCCAGAAAAAGGCCAGAAAATGTTATTGGAATACTTGCTCTTTCAAAGCTTATTCCAAAGAATTTAACAAATAGACTCAATACTATCTCCAAAGGCATACAGGAATATAAGCAATTAAAGATGATGAAACAACCTATAAAGATAAGCAATATAATAACAATCTCCATTGTTACCCTTCTCATTATATTCTCTTCTATCTGGTTTGGATTCTATCTCTCTAAGGAGATAACAGTTCCCGTAAAGGAGCTTGTAGAGGCAACAAATAAGATTGCATCAGGAGATTATGAGGTTTATATAGACATGGATTCAAATGATGAGATTGGATATTTAGTAAATTCATTTAATAAGATGACAGAAGATTTAAGACAAAGCAAAAAAAGATTGGAAGAGGCCTATAATGAGCTACAAAAAAGCAATATAGAACTTGAAAAAAGAAAGATATATATGGAGATAGTATTAAAAAATATAGCAGCAGGAGTTATATCAATAGATCCTGATGGGAGGATACAGACAATAAACAGATCTGCAGAGAATTTGCTTGAATTAGAAGCAGATAAAATACTGGGGAGAACCTATAATGAAGTTCTTCCAAAGGCTTTTGTAAAAATAATAGATGAAATGGTAAGAGACAAGGATCTTATTTTAAAAGGAACAGTAAAAAGGCAAGAAAATATAACGGTTGAAGAAAAGAATCTAAACATCTTATTCTCTCTTAATTTTTTAAGGGATGAGGATGGGAATAATATAGGTACAGTATGTGTTTTTGAAGATTTAACAGAGATTGAAAAGGCGCATAGAATGACTGTATGGAGAGAGGTTGCAAGAAGGATCGCTCACGAAGTTAAAAATCCTCTTACCCCTATCCAGCTTTCTGCACAAAGACTAAAGAAAAGGCTATCAGAAAAGCTGGATGAAAAGGAGAAGAAATTGTTGAAGGAATGCACAGACATGATAGTTAATCAGGTTGAGGAGTTAAAGGCATTAGTAAATGAATTTCATAGGTTTGCTCGTATGCCTACCTGTAATCCTGCTCCTTCCAGGATAGAAGAGATAATAGATGAGATAATCTCTTTGACGAAGGATGCACATAAGAGTGTAGAATTTATATTCAATAAAAATGGAGATATCCCTATACTGAGACTGGACAAGGCACAGATGAAAAGGGCAATCTTAAACATTATAGAAAATGCAATAGAGGCAATGGATGGGAAAGGGGAAGTAAAAATAGGACTAAGGTATGAGAAAGAATTAAATATAGTTAAGATTGAAATAGCAGATACAGGCCCAGGTATTCCTCCTGAATATAGGGCTCGGTTATTTGAACCATATTTTTCTACAAAGAAGCATGGAACAGGACTTGGGCTTACTATTGCAAATACCATTATTTCAGACCATGATGGGTTTATCAGGGTCTATGAAAACAAACCAAAAGGAACCTGCTTTGTTATAGAGCTCCCAGTAAGAGATCAAGTATAAATCATGTGGCTAAGGATATATGAGATCCTGTGGTATATATCTACTATCTTTCTTTTCCCTGTTACTCTCAAAAAAGACAAAGAACTCTTCCAGAAAAGATGGGCAATTGAGCTTCCAAGACCATCTTTAAAACAGAACATCTGGATACATGCACTTTCTGTGGGTGAAGTCCTTTCCTCTATCCCCTTGGTAGAAAAACTCAGGGAAAAATGCCATTTAGATATTGTCTTTACAGTTACGACAAAGAAAGGGATGGAAATTGCATTGAAGAACTTGGAAGGCAAAGTAAAGCTCATTACCTTTTTCCCCTTTGATTTTCCATTTTCTGTAAGGAGGTTTGTAGAAAGGATAAGTCCTTATTTATTTATACTTGTAGAAACAGATGTCTGGCCATTTCTTATGAGATATCTTTCTTCAAAGGGGATAAAGAGCTTCTTGGTAAATGGGAGGATATCTCCAAAGAGTAATGAGAGATACAGGAGATTTTCCTGGATAGCAAAGGATGTCTTTAATTGCTTTGAGCTCTGCATGGTCCAGTCTGAAGAAGAGAAAGAAAAGTTACTGGAATTAGGAATAAATAAAGAGAAGGTGATAGATACAGGAAATATAAAGTTTGATAGAAAAATAGAGCATGTTAAAAAAGAGGAAAAAAACTATTGGAGAAGAATTTTTAGAATAAAAGAGAATGATTTGGTATGGATTTCTGGAAGCACACATAAAGGAGAAGAAAAGATAATATTAGAGGCTTATAAAAGATTAAGAGAAAAGGTTAAAAATGTTAAGTTGATTATTGCTCCAAGGAATATAAAAAGGTCAGAAGAAGTGCTGAAGATGGCTCAAGATATGGGATTTAAGGTGGGTCTAAGGAGCAAATTAAAGGAAGAAAAAGAAGTTGTAATCTTAGATACTATTGGTGAGCTTTCTAAGATCTATTCTATATCAGATATAGCATTTGTCGGAGGAAGCCTTGTTCCATTTGGAGGCCATAATCTTTTAGAGCCAGCTGCATTTGGATGTCCTGTCCTTTTTGGACCATATGTATTCAATTTTCAGGAAATTGCATCTTTATTAGAAAAAGAAGGAGCAGGAATAACAGTAAAAGATGTCTCAGACCTTTATAAAGATATATTTTTGCTTATTCGGGATAGCTCTTTAAGAAAAAAAATGGGAAAAGCAAGTCTTTCTTTTATAGAAAAAAATAGGGGTGCGACAGATAAGGTTATTTCTCTTATAAAAGAAAGGATTGATGAAGATAAAAGAAGACATACTTGATAAAGAAATATCCATCCTTCTATACCCATTTTCCATACTTTATGAAATTGCAGTAAGATTAAGATTTCTTCTTTACAAAAAGAATATACTTAAATCATATCAGCTTCCAGGATTTGTTTTAAGCATAGGAAACATAACAGTAGGAGGAACAGGAAAGACTCCTGTTGTAATAAAGATCGCTGATTTACTGAAAAAAAGAGGTATATCTGTTGGGATTATTTCAAGGGGATATATGAGGAAAAGCAGGGAGATGCTGATTGTATCAGATAAAACAAGTGTCTTTTATTCAGGAGATGAGCCGTATTTAATGGCAAAAAGGCTAAAAAATACTATTATAT
>JALVZP010000058.1 GCA_027037575.1 Desulfobacterales bacterium
GTATGTGGAAAAACAAAGCTTTTATATGAAGACATAGGGAAAAGGGTATTTTCCCTTTTTTCAGCTTTAAAGGATTTAGGGATAAAAAAAGGGGATAGAGTTGCTATCCTTTATGAGAACTGCCATAGATTTTTGGAATCCTATTTTTCCTGTGCACATTTAGGAGCAATACTTGTTCCAATAAATATAAGGCTTTCTAAAAGGGAGATCTCAGACATAATCTCAGACAGTGGATCTATCCTTCTTATAACACAGGAAAAATTTAGGGATAAGTTAGATGGGATTGATATAAGGTGCATAGATGAAAAGGAGTATGAAAGGCTTATAGAAAGATTTGATCCAGAGATTCCAGAAATAAATATCCAAGATGAGGATATTGCACAGATATACTATACAAGTGGGACAACAGGAAAGCCAAAGGGAGTAATACTTACACACAAAAATGTGAAGATACATGCACTTGGAACAATAGCAGAGCTTCATCTTACAGAAAGAGACAACTGGATTCATGCTGCTCCCATGTTTCATCTTGCAGATGCATGGGCAACATTTTCCATTACATGGGTTGGAGGAAAGCATGTATTTGTCCCTGTATTTGATACAGAGAAGGTATTAAGGCTAATTGAGGAAGAAAAAGTAACAATAACTAATCTTATTCCAACAATGCTAAATATGATGGTAAATCATCCAGATGTAGGAAAATATGACTATTCAAGCTTAAGGATACTTATGAGTGGAGGAGCACCTATTGCAACAGAGCTTGTAAGGAGAATAATTGATACATTTAAGTGTGAATATATCCAGACATATGGAATGACTGAAACAAGCCCCTATCTTACAATGTCTATACTCAAGGATCATCTTAGAAAGCTCCCAAAGGAGGAGCAATTAAAGTATAGGGCAAAGACAGGAAGGGAATTTATTACAGTAAGCCTCAGGGTAGTGGATGAAAATGGAAGGGATGTAAAAAAGGATGGAAAGCAGGTTGGAGAAATCATTGTAAAGGGTGATACAATTACCCCTGGATATTGGGATAGACCTGAGGAAACAAAGGAAGCAATAAAGGATGGATGGCTTTATACAGGAGATCTTGCAACAATTGATGAGGAAGGATATGTCCAGATTGTAGACAGGAAAAAGGATATGATAATAACTGGTGGAGAAAATGTTTATTCCACAGAGGTAGAAAATGTCCTCTATATGCATCCTGCAATCTTAGAGGCAGCAGTCATAGGTGTTCCCGATGAAAAATGGGGAGAGGCAGTAAAGGCTGTTGTGGTGCTAAAAGATGGGTATTCTGTTACAGAAGAGGAATTGATAAAATTCTGTAAAAAACATCTTGCATCCTATAAGGTGCCAAAGAGTGTAGACTTTTTAGATTCCCTTCCAAAGACAGGTTCAGGAAAGATATATAAGAAGGCATTAAGGGAAAGGTATTGGGGGAAGAAATGATTAGGGAAAATGTGAAAAAGATCCTTGATGAGCTTCCTGATGGAGTCATTCTTGTTGCAGCAGCAAAGACGAGGACACCAGAAGAGATCTTGGAGGCAATAGAGGCAGGTGTTCAGATAATAGGGGAAAACTATGTTCAGGAGGCAGAAAGGGCATATGAGGTAATTGGAAATAGGGCAAAGTGGCATATGATTGGGCATCTTCAAAAAAACAAGGTGAAGAAGGCAGTAAGGATATTTGATATGATAGAGACAGTAGATTCTGTAAAGCTTGCAAAGGAGATAGATAAGCAGTGCAAAAAGATAGGAAAGGTTATGCCTGTTCTTGTGGAAGTAAACAGTGGAGAAGAGCCACAGAAATCTGGTGTCATGCCAGATGAGGTAGTAGATCTTGTTAAAGAGATATCCCAGTTTGAAAACATAAAAGTAGAAGGGCTTATGACAATGGGGCCGCTTCTGGATGATCCTGAAGAGCTTAGACCATATTTTAGAAAGACAAGGGAGCTATTTGAGAGAATAAGAGATATGGATATTCCAAATGTGGAGATGAAGTATCTTTCTATGGGAATGAGTGATTCATATAAGGTGGCAATTGAGGAAGGAGCAAATATGGTAAGGATTGGAACAAAGATATTTGGTCCAAGAATATATAATGAAAAAGGGCCTCTTTAATCTGATAAATTCCCTCATAGGAAAGGCAATCTTCAAGTATAATCTTATACAGGATGGAGACAGGATACTTGTTGCTGTATCCGGTGGAAAGGATAGCATGACACTTCTTTGGTTTTTAAAGGAAAGACTCAAGTGGATCCCTGTAAATTATGAGCTCTTTGCCGTTCATATAGATCCTGGATTTGAAAAGGAAGATGGGAATATCGAAAAAATAGAATCTTTTTTTAGAGAAATTGGAGTAGATTACAAGCTCATAAAGACAGATATAGGTGCTGATTCAATTGAACTTTCTAAAAAGACAGGGCAAAGCACCTGTTTCTTCTGCTCTCGTAAGAGAAGGAGGCTTATATTTGAAGTGGCAGATGAAATGGGATTTAATAAGATTGCATATGGTCATCATAGGGATGATGTGATAGAGACATTTCTTATAAATCTCTTCTATGGTGCATCCATAAGCACCATGCTTCCTGTCCAGGAGTTTTTTGATGGAAGATTTAAGATAATAAGGCCATTTTATCTTGTAGATGAATCTCTTATAAGCAGATTTTTTAAGTCAATGAACTGGCCAGAAATAAAAGATTCATGCCCTCTCTCTTCTAATTCTAAAAGAAAGGAAGTAAGGGAGATAATAAAAAGACTCTATACCTCAAATAAAAAAGTAAAGGCAAATATCTTCCATGCCCTTCATAATGTCAGGTCTGATTATCTCCCACAGGAAGCATAATGAGCTGGATACCCTTACTGGAGAAGCATGCCTTAATAAAAGCAATATAGCAGGTGAGCCATGGGCATCACCTCTGGGAAGTCAGATTTAAGCAGCTGAGGAATTTGTCCTTGTGGTTTAGAAAGACATGCTTTATAAGATGAAAGTAAGAAAATCGAGTTTTTTATGGAGTTTATTAGCTCAGGGATGATTACACAGTTCACTGATATTCAGTTTTCCAACCAGGAAAAATATGAGAAACACTATTAGAAAAAAGATAAGGCAGATCTATTATAATATCTTTTCCCACATATATGATGCCTTTGTAAAGCTTCACTCTGGAGATACATCTCAAGCACTCAGGAAATGGCTTGTTGAAACAGCAGATCTCAGACCAGGCATGAAGATTCTGGATTTATGTACAGGAACAGGTTCCGTTGCAATAAAGGCAAAAGAAAAGATTAAGGATAGAGGAATGGTAGCTGGAGTAGATTTCTCAGAAGGGATGCTAAAAAAGGCAATAAAAAAATCAGATGAGATATTCTGGATACAGGCAGATGTAACAGAGCTCCCTTTTAAAAAAAATAGCTTTGATATTGTATTTCTGGCATATGGATTTTATGAATTAAAAGACAAGGATAAATTCATGGTCTTAAGGGAAATATGCAGGGTTCTGTCCAGGAATGGAAGATTCCTGATGATGGAACATGAAGAACCAGAAAATCAATTTATAAGATTCCTTTACAGGATAAGGCTTTTGACAATGGGATCTTTAAGCTCTGTAGATTTTATAAAGAAAGAGACCCAGATAATATCTGGCTTTTTTGAAAGGGTAAAAAATATAAAAAGTCTGTCCGGGAATTCCAAGATCATCATAGCAGAGATACCGAAGGATCAAGCTAAAGCATATAGTATGGATCTACATCCAGGATAAGACTTACCCCTTTTGGCTTTAACATTTTATCTATCAAATCTTCCACCTTCCTCAATATCTTGGTATGAAGATATGGTCTTTCTGTCTTTAATATGATCTGCCACCTAAACTTTCCTTTTATTTTCTGAATAGGAGCCTCTATTGGTCCTAATAGCTCAACCTTTTCTTTAAGTCGTTCATCCTCTATTGTCTTTCTCAAAAGCTCAGATATATTCATTGCTGATAAAACCACATTTTCCCTTTTATTTCCCTGAAGCCTGAGGCAGGTTATATAAGAGAAAGGAGGGTATTTCAAAGCCTTCCTCAATTCTTCTTCTCTTTTAAAAAACACTGGATAATCGTTCTTTACTGCTGCCTGTATTGAATAATGATATGGATTATGTGTCTGAATTATTACATTTCCCTTTTCTTTTCCTCTTCCTGCCCTTCCAGATACCTGAGATATAAGCTGATATGTCCATTCAGCTGCCCTAAAGTC